>DAOSWJ010000182.1:0-6902 GCA_035380005.1 Prolixibacteraceae bacterium
GGAAGGTTTGGATTATCGGGTACAATTGTATTTAATGAATCTTCGAGCCTGTCGATAGGATCTTCGTTTTCAACAACAGGCGGTTCTTCCAAATTGTTTTGTGGCAAATAGCTCAACAACTTACGGATGAGCAAAATGCCTTCCTCTTCGTTTTCAACTTTAAAGTGCGAAACACCCGATTTTGAAGAGTGCACATCGGCACCGCCCAAATCTTCGGTAGTTATGCTTTCGCCGGTAACTGTTTTTACCACTTTCGGACCGGTAACAAACATGTATGAAGTGTTTTCGGTCATCATCACAAAGTCAGTTAATGCAGGCGAATAAACTGCACCACCGGCACAAGGACCAAAAATGGCTGAAATTTGCGGAATAACACCCGAAGCCAAAATGTTACGCTCGAAAATTTCGGCATAACCGGCCAACGAGTTTACCCCCTCTTGAATACGAGCACCACCCGAATCGTTTACACCAATTACAGGTGCACCAACTTTCATGGCCATGTCCATAATTTTACAAATTTTTTGTGCCATAGTTTCCGACAACGAACCACCCCAAACGGTGAAGTCTTGCGCAAAAACGTAAACCACACGGCCATCGATAGTACCATGACCGGTAACAACACCATCGCCTTTGTATTTGGTTTTTTCCAAACCAAAGTTGTTACAACGGTGAGTTACAAACATGTCGAGTTCTTCGAAACTACCTTCGTCGAGCAACAAATCGATGCGTTCGCGGGCAGTAAGTTTTCCTTGTTCGTGTTGTTTGGCAATACGATCTTCGCCACCACCAACTCGGGCTTCGTTGCGCAGATCGATCAGCTTTTTAATTTTCCCTTGATTGTCCATTATTGATTAATTGAAAGTTTTTATTCTTTTCCGCAAAATTCGGTTAATACTCCTAAAGTTGATTTTGGATGCAAAAAGCCAATATTCAAGCCTTCGGCGCCTTTGCGTTTTTGCTTGTCGATAAGTTTAACACCTTTTGACTCAACATTTGCCAATGCATCATTTACATTGTCAACAGCAAAAGCCAAATGGTGCACCCCGG
Organism: Prolixibacteraceae bacterium; assembly: GCA_035380005.1. Classification (GTDB taxonomy): domain Bacteria; phylum Bacteroidota; class Bacteroidia; order Bacteroidales; family Prolixibacteraceae; genus Roseimarinus. The sequence goes on from DAOSWJ010000182.1 coordinate 1,048, forward strand.
CACCTTTTTTCTCGATGAATTTGCCAATTGGGCCTTCGGGATCGGTCGATTCCAAAAGTTCGATTTTGGTATCGCCAACCTGAAAGAATGCAGTTTTTACTTTCTGATCGGCAACCTCCTCAACAGCATAGCATTTCAAACCAAGCGTGCCTTCGTAATAAGCGATGGCCTCGTCGAGGTTCTCAACGGCTATACCAATGTGTTCGATATGTGAAATATTCATAGGTTTTATTTTAAAATTTGAAAATATGATTAAAAAAATTTCGGCAAAAGTATTGATAATTTTCAGATAAAAAACTGAAATTGAACAAAGTATTTAGTAAAAAAGGCAGGGTTACCCCTGCCTGTTCTATTATTTCGTTACGAACGTATAAACCTGTAATGAGAACCAAACCTCTCAAATGCGGCTTGGTCTAGTGCCTCCCGATGGTCGGGATGAGCAATTGATATCAACAAGCGGGCACGTTCTTGTAATGTTTTTCCATATAAATTAACAGCACCAAATTCGGTAACAACCCAATGCATATTGGCACGGGTACTCACAACACCAGAGCCCTGCAATAAAGTAGGCGTTATTTTTGAAACACCTTTGTTGGTAACCGATGGTAAAGCGATAATTGGTTTACCACCTTTGGAATGGCCGGCACCACGTATAAAATCGATTTGGCCACCTACGCCTGAATAATGCTTGGTACCAATTGAATCGGCACAAACCTGACCGGTTAAATCAACGGCCAAAGCCGAGTTAATGGCTGTTACTTTATCGTTTTGACGTATAATATGTACATTATTGGTATGGGCAACATCCATCATGGCTACCATAGGATTGTCGTCGATAAAATCGTACAATTTTTGCGAGCCCATTAAGAATGAAGCTACCATTTTACCTTTATCGATATTTTTTAAACGGCCGGTAACCACTCCTTTTTCAACCAAAGGAAGAATCCCATCAGCAAACATTTCGGTATGTACGCCCAAATCTTTGTGGTTGCCCAATTGAGCCAACACTGCATTTGGGATACCGCCAATACCCATTTGCAAGGTAGCGCCATCTTCGATTAACTCGGCCACATTTTTACCAATGGCTTGGTCAATTTCCGAAAGTTCACCCATGTCGTGAGTATATAATGGTATATTGTCTTCAACAAAAAAGTCGATACAATCAACAGGAATCATGGCATCGCCCCAGGCACGTGGCACGTTAGGGTTAACAGCGGCAATCACCACATCGGCTTCTTGTACGGCAGCCAAAGTAGCATCAACCGAAGTTCCCAACGACACGAAACCGTGTTTATCGGGTACCGAGCACATAATCATGGCTACATTTACTTTAAGGTAGCCCTCGCGAATCAGCTTTTGGGTTTCGCTCAAAAACACAGGAATATAGTCGGCATAACCGGCTTGGGTTTGTTTACGCATGTTGCCGGCAACAAAAAATTGTTCCGAATGAAAAATCCCTTCAAACTCAGGGTTGGCAAAATCAACCTGTCCCTCGATATGGATGTGCTGAATGTAAACATTCTTGATTTCGCCCCTTCGGCCACGTTCAACCATTGGTTTAATGAGCGTATGGGGAGTAACGGCCACACCACTTAAATGAACACGATCGCCACTTTTTATCACTTTAACCGCCTCTTCGGGGGAAACATAATTGATTGTCTTCATAATTGTATAATTTCCTCTTGATTTTTTAAAAACAGTTGGCAAAGATACAATTCAGAGGGATGCTGCAAAGCAGTTTTTCAACTTTTATCGGAAAAAATTCGAAGGTTCAAAATTAATTAACATATACAGTTTTTTAGATGTTTTAATACTTTGAAAATATGCACCATAAGCACACATGACAAAGATCATGAAAATGTTTTTTCGACAAGAATGATTAAGCAAAAATGAAGAATTGATTATCGTTTTTTGAACAATCGGCATCAAAATTAAATTATCCGAAAAAAAAACATTTTTATGTTTTGATTGCATCAGTTTTTTATATTTTTATGACGCAATTACACATCCACAATGCATTTATAATGAGAAAACTGATTTACCTTTTTATTCTATTCGCCAATTATGCTTTTGCACAAGTACCCGCAAATTATTACGAAAACACCGAAAACCTAAACGGCATCGAGCTACAAGCTGTCCTGCATCAAATAATCGACAACCACACCATTATTAGCTATTCGGCGCTTTGGAGTGCTTTTTACGAAACCGATGCAAAGTCCAATAATAAAGTTTGGGACATCTATTCCGATGTGCCCGGCGGAACACCTGCCTACGAATTCACTTTTTCGAGCAATCAGTGCGGAAATTACAACAGCGAAGGTGATTGCTACAACCGCGAACACAGCTTCCCTACCAGTTGGTTCAACGACCAAAGTCCAATGAACAGCGACCTTTTTCAAATATACCCTACCGATGGCTATGTAAACCAAAAACGCGGCAATTATCCATACGGCGAAACCAACAACGCCAATTGGATATCGACAAACGGCAGTAAGCTGGGAGCTTGTTCGGTAAGCGGATACAATGGAACGATCTTCGAACCCATTAATGAATACAAGGGCGACATTGCCCGCACCTACTTTTACATGGCCACCCGCTATTATGGCGAAGATGCTGGCTGGCCGGGCAGTCCGATGTGCGATGGTGCTCAACCCGAAGCATGGGCTATTACCATGCTACTAAGCTGGCACCAAAACGACCCGGTAAATGAAAAAGAAATCAGCCGCAACAATGCCATTTTTCTGTTACAAAACAATCGCAACCCTTTTATCGACCACCCCGAATTTGCCAGCTACATTTGGGCCGGCGATCAACCACAATTGGCCACAAAACCCAGCAACCATGTTGTTAACTTTTCAACATCATTCATCAACCTAAGCTGGACCGACGCCACAGGCACTAATTTACCTGACGGCTACCTGATTCAGTTAAGCGAAACCGGCTACAACAGCATACCTCAACCACAAAACGGCATTGCTGCTACCAACTACACCAATGCCAAAGTAGTGCCCTATGGTGTTGGCGAATGCACCTTTGCCGGACTAAGAAGCAACACCGACTACTACTTTAAAATATACAGTTTTACCGGACAGGGCAACAACACCTTGTACAAGCTCGACGGTAATGTCCCTCAATTGATGATCAACTCAAAATAAAAATCAACAAAATAAAAAAATGAAAAAAATGAAAAAAATGAAAAAAATTTTACTAAGCTTATTTTTCTTTACCCTGTTACTTCTTTCACAAAAGAGCTATAGCCAAGTGATTATATCACAGTATTACGAAGGCTCAAGCAATAACAAATGGATAGAAATAACCAATATTGGAACTACGAGTATTAACCTAACATCGCCACAGCTGTATTTATGTCTTTATTCGAACGCATTAGCTGACGATCCGGCTTCAGCTGCAGGTCCAACTAGTAAATTTACATTATCAGGTACTATCGCGTCTGGTAGTTCTATACTATTCAAAAACAGCAGTGCAGTCTTACCCTCTTATGCCAGCGGTACATCAACAACCACATGTGGTTTCAACGGAGATGATTTGGTTATTATTTCAACGTCCAATGCCGCATCTGCCTGGGCTGACAGAACAGATGTAGTTGGAAACGGGAATAGTTGGGGAAACGACAAGTCTTTATACCGAAATTCAAATATTACTTCTCCAAATACAACATTTACATTATCCGAATGGACGGAATCGACTTATGCTGATGTTGATGCAGCATCGTCTTCAGATTCAAAATACCTTGGATATCATGCATTTTCAGCTACACCTCCGACTCCGACCATCACCGTTTCGCCCTCATCATTAACCACCTTCTCGTATGTGGTAGATAACGGACCAAGCAACAACCTAGCTTTTACCGTAAGTGGCAGTAATTTAACCAATCACATTACAATAACACCTCCTGCTCAATACGAAATATCACTAGATGGCACAAACTTTTTTCTAACATACGGATCAATTACACTTGTAATTTCAGGTGGTGCTGTAGCGCCAACAACTATTTATGTACGACTAAAAGAAAATTTACCTATTGGCAATTACAACCAAGATATTACCTTAAGTTCATTTGGAGCTCCTGATATGACTGTTTCTTGTTCAGGCTCGGTAATCCCGGTATTGCCCAATCTGGTAATCAACGAAATACTTGCCGCCCCCGATGCAACAAGTGGCGATGCCAATGGCGATGGAACGGTTAATACTTCGCAAGATGAGTTCGTGGAGATTGTTAATAACGACACCTACGCTGTTAACCTATATGGATATACTTTAAGCGATGGAAACAGTGTACGTCATACCTTTTCCTCAATTACACTCAACCCTAACGAAGCAATTGTTATTTTTGGTGGTGGTAGCCCAACCGGTTTTCTCACCTACGCAATTACTGCATCAACAGGTATTCTTGGACTAAACAATTCAGGTGACGATGTTATTTTGAAAAACAATTCAGGTTTTACAATTGACAGCTATACCTATGGATCCGAAGCAGGGAACAATCAATCTATCACCCGCGATCCTGATCTTACCGGATCAAGCTTTGTTCAGCATTCAACCGCAACAGGCTCAGATGGTACACTTTTTTCACCCGGAAACCATATTGATGGAACACCATTTTCGATTCCACCTCCACCTGCTCCACCTGTACCGCTCGATTGGCGCTACATTTTGGCCTTGTTCTCCTTGTTGGGCATTGTTATTGTTTACCGCCGTTTACGTTAATTTTTAGAAAACCAATTCACACAAATAGCAAAGCCGGGATTAAACATTTTATCCCGGCTTTTAAATCTTAAAATTGCGATACAATGAAAAAAAAATTACTTCTTTATTTATTATTCATTTGTTTGCTTCCCACAATAGGGTTTGCGCAAACATCCATCAATTTCGACAACGAAGCTTCATGGACACAAGATGCCGGAGTATCGTCGTTAGGATCATACGGAAACCATTCTTATTCAGAAAATGGACTTACAGTTGAAGGAACTAAAATACTGCGTAACACAACATCAGCTCAAGATGGATTCGATGGAGCATTTGGTGCATATTCAATCAGGATTAGAAACGAAAACGATGCAAAAATTGTTATCACAGTGTCAAACGGTGGCGTTTCTAATTTCTCGCTCGATGTAAGGCGTTGGGATGGATCACCTATACCCGATTACACTGTTCGTTTTTCGACCAACGGGGGCACCGACTGGACCAGCCTCCCCAATATCGACGGCAACCTGCTTGCAACAAGCAACTGGTACACATACAACGGCACAATAAATAATGGAAACGACAACATCAAAATTGAAATTGCCAACACCGGTACTACCGAGCGAATTATGGTCGATAACTTTTCGTGGTCAGCTTTTTCATCAACACCCGTACCAACACTTATTGTTTCGGCAAACACTTTAAACGACTTTACCTACGAAGTTGACAACGGTCCCAGCCAGAGTCAAACATTTACAGTTGCGGGCACCTATCTCGAAGGCGATGTTAATATTACACCTCCCGACAATTTCGAAATATCGCTTAACGGAACCAACTATCAATCAACAGCAATTACGCTTAGCCCAAGCAATGGCACACTCGAATCGACAACACTTTATACAAGGTTAACCGAAGGGCTCTCAATAGACAATTACTCAGGTAACATTGTAATTGGTTCACTAGGAACAAACGACAGAACCATCGCCTTAAACGGAAGTGTTACTGCCCCACCCGACTATTCCATTCCCTATACCGAAAATTTCACTTCGAACCTTGGCGATTTTACACCATTTTCGGAAACAGGGGCACAAGAATGGGTATGGCGTTCGTATGGCGATAATACCTATGCATACATGAACGGTTACCAAGGC
>DAOSWJ010000183.1:0-6854 GCA_035380005.1 Prolixibacteraceae bacterium
GTACTTTTTTATTGCCCAATAACCATCCCGATCTTAATGTGCGCCACCAACAGTTGCGCGATGCAATAAAGCTTGTTTATGCTTCAACTTTTGCTCAAAGCGCACGTTCGTATTTTAGTGCGGTTAATTATAAAATTGAAGAGGAAAAAATGGCCGTAATAATTCAGGAAGTGGTTGGGCATGAATATGGTCAAAAGTATTATCCGAATATTAGCGGCATTGCCCAATCGTACAATTATTACCCGGTATCGTACATGACCCCTTCCGATGGTTTTTCGGTTGCCGGCGTTGGTTTGGGAATGTACGTTGTAGGTGGTGAAAAATCGTACCGTTTTTGTCCTAAATATCCTAAAATAAACCCAACACTGGTACAAGATCAGATGCGCGATTCGCAAACTGAATTTTATGCAATTGATTTGCAACGTTCTGTTTTTGATTTTAATGCCGATGGTGAAATGGCTACTATTGGTAAATATCCTATTAAAACAGCCGAAGCCGACGGAAGCCTTACGCATTGTGTTTCGACATACGATTCAGAGAACGATACCTTAGTGCCAGGTATGGAAATAAAAGGACGAAGGGTGATCGACTTTGCCAATATTTTGAAATACGGGCAGGTGCCTTTGGCCGATTCACTCAGCTTATTGCTCAACCTTTTTAAAGAAGCCATGGGCGTACCGGTTGAAATTGAATATGCAGTTGATTTATCTAATGACGAAAACAGCTTACCTACTTTGTATTTATTGCAAATTAAGCCCTTGATCCGTAAAGAAGATTTGGTTGAAGTAGAGCTCGAAAAAATTGACAGACAAAACGATCTGATGTTTGCATCGAGTGGCATGGGTAACGGAAAAGTTGAAAATATTCGCGATGTGGTTTATGTTGATATTGCTAAATTCGACCGCACACAAACCAAAGAAATGGCCAGGCAATTGGGCGAAATTAACGAACTGATGATTGCCGAAAACTGCGAATACATACTAATTGGCCCCGGTCGTTGGGGTACGCGCGATATTTTTACAGGTATTCCGGTTGTTTGGTCACAGATATCGAAAGCTAAAGTGATTGTTGAAATGGGTCTCGAAGATTTTCCGCTTGATGCTTCGCTCGGATCTCACTTTTTTCACAACGTAACTTCAATGAATGTTGGTTATTACTCGGTACCTTTTGGTTCAACTGAATCGTTTGTGAACATCGACATGTTAAAATCGTTGCCAGTGGTTAGACATACCAATTACATAAAGCATGTTCGTTTTCCGAATCCGGTTTCCATTTTAATGGATGGCAGGCAACAAAAAATTCAAATAACCCGTAATCATAAATAGTAATCATATGAAACGTATAGTATTGTTTTTGTCTGTTTTGGTATTGCTTTCCTGTGAACAGGTTTATTTTGCAACACCGCAGCCCCTAAAAGGAACCAAAATTAAGTCATTTATTAGTGAAATACAGGGTAGTTATGCCGATTCGACATTGGATGTTACGGTTTTAAAAGATGCTTTGGTTATTGCACACGATACTTTCGAACTGACCACACAAACCCCTGTTGATGGGCAGGTTTCGGTTAGGTTTCACAAAAACTTTTATTTTGCCAGTATCCCCGATTCAACTTTATTTTCGGTTTATATGGCAAATTTCTATGAAAACAAATTGGCAATTTATATGCTCGATGCCGATGCTCGTTCTATTGATATTTTAAACCGTTTTGTGTTGGTTGATACGTTAAATGCCAAAGAGGGCCACTACCTGATTAACCCAAGTAAAAAGGAATTCGATTTGTTGGTCGATAATGATTTGTTCAATGTAGTTTCGGTTTTAGAAAAGAACGAATAAAAGAAAATTCTATATCAAAAAAAATACTTACAATACTGTTGTTTTGCCATTAATTACAACAGCATCGAGCTCCATTTGCTTGCCATAATTAAGGGCATCGTTATTTGTGTGGGCAATTGGTTTTCCTTGAATATTGAATGAAGTGTTAATCAGAGCTTTAACGTTGTAGTTGGTGTCGAGTAAGGTCAATAGATCGAACATAAAAGGGTTTTCGTTTCGGCTAAAAAGTGTTTGTATGCGCGAAGTGCCGTTAGCATGAACAACACCGGGTATTTCGGCTTGTTTTTCGGGTAGTATATCAAAATCGATCAACATAAATTTCGATAAATGATTTATGCTGCTAAGACCGGTGAAATATTTTGTGTTCTTTTCGAGCATAATTGGGGCAACTGGCCTGTACCACTCGCGTTGCTTAATATCGACACTAACTTTTTTCGACAATGCTTTTGTAGGCAACGCAATAATGCTCCGATTGCCCAATGCTCGCGGGCCAGCTTCTCCAAAACCATTGCACACGCCAATAATCTTTCCTTGTGCAAGCATTTGTGCAACCTGAGCAACATCGTTGGGTGTAAAGTCAAAATCTGGACTTTCGATTTGCCAGTTGTTTAAAAATGGTGGGTGAACGGGGAAACGATTTCCTTTCATCCATTCGCCAAAAGCAGCTGCACCAAGCGAAAGCCCCGAGTCGTCGGTACAAGGTGGTATGTAAATGTTTTCGAACAACTTGCTTTCGACCAAAGCCGAATTGGTTTGAATATTAAGAGCGCAACCCCCTGTATAATAGAGGTTACTACAATTGCTAAGTGTGTTTACATCGTCAATTTTCATTAAGGTTTCGCGCATAAAAACCTCCTGAATTGTTGCCACAACATCTTGCAAAAAAGTATTGTGCTGATCGAACGATTTTAAATCAATCTGAAAGTCAATTTTAGCTCTTTCCATAAAAGCAGACCGTTTGCCCCAAATATCTGCAAACCAATCATTTTTGCGCAACCAAAACTCAATATCTTCGTTGTAATTACCCAAAGCAGCATAGCCCATTAATTTGCCCGGTACGCTGTTTTGTTGTTCAATGTTAGCACCAATAATTCCAAATGTTAATGCGTTGGCATTGTATAATGCAGTAAGGTGTTTTAATTCCCAATGGTGTTCAACCGGAATAATTTTTCCCATACGGTACATCCATGCCGAAAAATTCGACAAGCTTGCTCCACCGTCGAAATGAATAAGCAAACTGTTTTCTTTGAATTCGCCATAAAACGGAATGCACGAAAAAACATGTGCCAACTCGTGGTTAAGCACATAGCCGTCAATTTCGCGGTTGAACCACCAAAGGCGACTTTCTTCCCATGATTTTGTAAGTCGCTTGCTTATTGGTGTTTCGAACCTAATTTGGCCGCTGGCCGATATAAAAGCCCTACCAACAACATTATCAACAAAAACTACATCAAAATTGCTTTCGACCCAACCGGCTTCTTTTACAAGCAATGGTAAATGTTCGTGCAATTTGTTGTCGCGTTTTATACCACTATGCCTTTCGAGTTGCAGGTAATGTTCAACTTTGCCGTTATTCATTAATGCAAGGCTATGGTCATGAGCATATTGCGGATACATTGTGTTTACCCGATCTTGAATGCCATAGATGCCAAGTGTTGGTTTCGAACTGTCCATTATCGTATAAATTGTAAGGTAAAAGCCATTACCAACAATACGATCATAAATAACTCGGGCCAAAACTTGCTGCGGTTATTTACGAAATAGTTGGTAAATAAAAACGATAGGGGAACTGCCATGAAAACAGATATGCTATTGGGTACTAAAGCAATAAGAAGTAAAAGCAACGAAAAACCGAAAAATAATGCAAACACTTTGTAATAACGCCTTATTGCAATGTTCATAACTCCGTATTGTTTAAAAATTACAACATTAGAGGCAGCAATCAATACTACAAGAAAAGATATAAAAGCCATAACAGGCCATTGCGATTTCCAGTTAGCTATTTTAACATCGAAGTATTGATCGGTTATGATTCGAAGCGATTCAAAATTATCGGTAATGTAAAAATACGAGATAAATAACAACCATGGTAAAATCGCACCCAGAAAAGGAGTGACAAGTTCGCGCCAGCTTACATTCTTTCTGATAATTACCATGCTAAATGGTATGAGCAAGGTCATAAGTACCAATTGAATTTGAAAAATCGATGCTATACCAATAAACAAGCCGGCATTAAAAGCATTATCGATTGCCATACGTTTTTCGAACGAAGCAAATAAAATGCGAAGTGTCCAAACTAAAAAAAGTGTTGAAAACAATACAGGTTGAATAACATGAAACTCGGTAAATGCGTAAACAATAAACATAAAAAGGTAAACAGGTAAAAAAGTTCGCTCGTTCGAAAAGGTGAAACGCGAATTAAGGTGGAGCAATTCGATGCAAATGAGCATTACAACCAAAAAATTAATTCCAATTGCAAATTGGTAGGGTATTGCTGCATTGTAAAATGGGAACAGGAAAAAATTTTCTTGTTGTTTTTCGAGCAGGCTAAGGTGGTCGCCCAAAAAGAACGATGCTGTTAGTAATGCTAAACCAACAAGCGGAAACAAAATAAAATTGTAAAAATAGTTAGCTCTGAAAAGTTTTACCAGCATACCCTCTGTTTACTTAATTGAAACGGAAAGTTAAAAAAAAAGAGAGAATACACAAATGGTTTCTCTCTTTGTTGTTCATTTTGGTTTGGCTTATAAATCGAAACCAATATCTTTTCTGAAATATTTACCTTCGAAATTTATTTTTTGGGCATTTTGGTACGATAATGCAAGGGCATCGTTCATGTTTTTACCGTACGAACTTACAGCAATAACCCTTCCTCCGTCGGTGAGTACTTTGTTGTTTTCGAATTTGGTACCTGCATGAAACACCACGCTCGATTCAACATTCTCTGTTCCTGTTATTTCTTTGCCTTTTTCATAATCGCCAGGGTATCCGCCCGATACCAACATTACGGTAACTGCACTTTGTTGGTCGAACTCGATTGTTTTTTCGTTCAGATTACCCTTAGCAACTCCTTCGAGCAGATCGACAAAGTCGGATTTAATGCGAAGCATTACGGCTTCGGTTTCGGGGTCGCCCATTCGTACGTTGTATTCAATAACCATTGGGTTTCCGTTAACATTAATCAGACCAAAGAAAATGAAGCCTTTATAATCTATTTGCTCTGTTTTAAGCCCCTCAATTGTAGGTATAATAACTTGCTGCTCTACTTTTTGCATAAAATCCTTGTCGGCAAAAGGAACAGGGCTCACAGCGCCCATTCCACCAGTGTTCAAACCGGTATCGCCTTCGCCAATTCTTTTATAGTCTTTGGCTTCAGGCAAAATTTTATAATTTTCACCATCGGTTATCACAAAAACCGAAAGTTCGATACCCGACAAAAACTCCTCGATAACTACTTTTTTGCTTGCTTCACCAAATTTGCCTTCAAGCATTTCGTTAAGTTCGGCTAAAGCTTCGTTGTAATCATCGATAATTAAAACACCTTTACCGGCAGCCAAACCATCGGCTTTTAAAACGTAGGGGCTTTGTAAGGTTTTCAAAAAACTGGCTGCTTTATCAATTTCGCCGGCGCTGAAAGTTTCGTATCGGGCAGTGGGAATGTTGTATTTGGCCATAAAAGCTTTAGCAAAGTCTTTGCTGCCTTCGAGCTCGGCACCTGCTTTGCTTGGACCTACAACGGGTATTGTTTTTAATTGTTTGTTGTTGGTAAAGAAGTCGTAAATGCCTTCAACCAAGGGCACTTCGGGGCCTACCAGTATCAAATCGATTTTATTGTCGATAACTGCTTTCTCGATGCCTTCAAAATTACTAACGCCAATAGGTAAATTTGTACCTATGGACGAAGTGCCGGCATTTCCGGGTGCAAAAAACAATTGTTCGCATTTTGGGCTTTGGTTAATTTTCCAACCCATTGCATGTTCTCTTCCTCCCGATCCAATAATTAAAATTCTCATATATATAAACTTACAGTAATTACGATGCTCCTTTGAGCAAGCGGTTAATATTATTTCGCAACTTATCGGTTTTTTCGTCATTTATACCATCGAACGGAATCTTTTTGGGTAGTTCGATTTTATTAAAATTATAACCTTGATTGAATAAATTGTCAATTACAAAGGGTAGGGCAGTAAGTACATTTTTTTGTGCTTTTATTGAATCGTGAAAGGTGATGATTGACCCATCACGAACAAAGTCGAGCACATTGTTAATGCATTGTTGCGGAGATAAAGATTTATCGTAATCGCAACTGATAACGTCCCACATAACAATATAGAAACTGGCCGATATCGCATTGTACTGTGCCCTTGTTAGCACCCCATGAGGAGGCCTGAACATGTTAGAGCTGATGTAGCTTTGGGCAAGTGAAATGTTATTCAAATAGTTTTCGGTTTTGTATTTAGGCCCTTGCAAATGATTGTGTGTATGGTTTCCCACACTGTGCCCTTCGTCAATAATCCTTTTATATAACTCTGGATATTTTTTTACATTATCGCCAACACAAAAAAAGGTTGCTTTTATGTTTTTTAATTTCAAAATATCGAGTACTTGTGGTGTTACTTCTGGTACAGGGCCATCGTCGAACGTTAAATATAAAGTGTTATCGCCTTGAGGCATTCTCCAAATTGCCTGAGGAAAAAGGCGGGTTAACCATTCGGGCAAACGTACTTTATAATTTATTCTGTTACGCATATGTGTAATAGTGTTTTTCGACAAACCACTTACATTTGGTTAAGCAACTGATTGTAATACAAGTCGAAACTGGTTTTTATCTCATCGTGCAGCTCATTCATGCCGGCACTGCGCGTAAGGTTAACCATTTCGTTTAAAAAGAATAAATTGCTTCGCACTTCGCTTTCGAGCGAAATAAAATATTTATTGCTGAACCCAAAGTAATAACGCAATTCGTTGCTAAATTCACCGGCCATATCCTTAAGCATTTGTTGTGCTTTTTCGGTAGCTCC
>DAOSWJ010000184.1:0-6837 GCA_035380005.1 Prolixibacteraceae bacterium
TACTTGGCCTTGCTTGCTTTAAACAAGGTTAATTTGCAGTAATATTTGGCCTTACCGGCACTCTACGCCTTCGTCGTAAGCCATAATATTTTCTTTCCAATGCTGAGGAATGCTAATGCTTTGTTGTTCTTTAATTGCAAAACAAACTAAAGTGTTTTTACTTGTTGAATATACCTCGCCGTTATCCTGATCGACAATACGGTGTTCCATTTCAAAACTTTTATTCCCAATTTTTGAACAACGGCTTTCGACATAAACTTTCGATTTCAGAAAAATTGGCCGATAATATTCAATATTTACCGAAACACTTACCACACCAATGTCTTTGAAATCGAGGTCGGGCAATACTTCATTGAAATAGGCAATTCGGCCCGAATCGTAGTAAACCTGATAAACAGTGTTCGAAACATGCCCCATTAAATCGATATCGCTAAAACGTATTTGTATGCTTTGCCTATTTTTGAATTGAATCATAACTTTTGCTGATAACAGGTTAAAAATGTTTTTTTAAGAATGTGCAGGCTTTAGCACAAGTGAGTATTTCGTTGCAAAAATAAAACATAAATTCATTATCTTTCGTTTTTAATTTGATGTATAACCCTACAAATGATACAACAATGCGTAAACTTCTGTATTTCTTATGCTTGATATTTATAACATCGGCAACAATCGTTTCGTGCGATATGGCTTTCGATGAACCTTTCAACCAAGATCTTTTAGTGGGCAAGTGGAAATCGGGTACCGAATTTTACAAATATGCATCTGACGGCACCGGAACCACATGGGATGAGGCCGACGATGTATATGAAGATGAAGCTCAAGCTTTTACCTGGACATTGGTGCAAGATGAACTTACCCACATTCACCTTATGGAACTTGGCGGGTCGGTACCCAAGGTATATACCCTTACCGAGCTTACGTCAACAACGCTTAAGTACGAAGATGGTTTTGGAAAACAATTTTCGTACACCAAAGTTGCGAGCGAATAAACATTAAAACCAATTGGCGGCATAGCCTATGAAGAAGCTTTTGAAAATATTGGCAATCAGTGTTGGCTCAATAATATTGCTTGTAATCGTAGCAATAGGCATACTCACATGGGTGGTGTTTACTCCCGAAAAAATTACCCCAATTGTTCAGCAACAAGCCGATAAACATTTGCTTTGTACTACCCAAATCGAACAGGTTGAGCTTACTTTTTTCAGCACATTTCCTCATTTTGCATTAAAAGTCAACAAACTGCTCTTGCTGAATACCTTCGACGATGCACCTTCGGACACTTTGATTGGCATAAAACAATTGACAGCAAGTATCGATTTTTTAGCTTACTGGAAAAGAGGCGAATACCAAATAAACGAACTCAAACTCACCAATGGCGATATAACTGTTTTTACCGATAGCCTCGGCAGATCGAACTATTCAATTTTTAAAACGACAACCGAATCAGCTGAACCCGAAACAACAATATCGAATGCCGGGAACACGCCCTTGGTATTGAACATTTTAAATACCAATTTTGAAAACATTAACCTCACCTACATCGATAAGAGCAATCGAATAATTATGCTTGCACGCAATCTTTCGGCAAACATTGAAGGTAGTTTAAACGATACAGTTTTCAATGGCACCATCGATATAAAAAACGGTCACTTTACCTTCGATTACGACAACGAGGCCTACTTACAAAACATTCCGGCACAACTAAAAATCGATACCGAAATTTGTTTAACGAACTACCGGTTTACATTCAATTCACTTTCAGGCAAATTGAACAACGTATTCCTCAATATGAATGGCTTTATTGAATACCAAAGCCAAACAGGCAACACATTAATTGAAATTGATTACCGTTTAGCTCAGTCCGATTTGAGCAAGGTACTTGAGTTAGTTCCGCCATCGTTCCGCCATTATTACGAAGGCTTCGAAATGGAAGGAAAAATCAGCTCCGAAGGAAAACTCGCAGGGATGATAAATGATACCGAAATGCCTTTTGTTGATGTAAAAGCCCGGCTCGATGACGGGGTGTTAGCCTATAGCGTGCTGCCTTTAACATTGAACAATGTTTTGGCCGAAATTACTTTTGCTTCCGACCTGATTAACGACGAAAACACACAACTCACCATTGAACGGTTCGATGCCCGCACCAGCCAATCGGCCTTCAGCACAAAAGGAATTGTAACGCAATTGTTCACCGACATTTTTATCGATCTGAACAGCAATGTCGATTTGATTTTGGATGAATTTGTTCCTTTGCTTCCTGCCAAAATGGGCATTCAAATATCGGGGAAAGCCTTTGGAAATGCAAAAACTGCTTTTACACTTCCACAAATCGAGAACTTCGAAATTGATAAAATTAAAGCTTCAGGGGCATTAAACTTAAGCAATTTCTATGTAGTTTATGATACCATTTATGCCTCGACAAAAAATACCAATATTGAATTTGCATTGCCAAATCCGGTTCCCTTAACGGCCGAAACAGGTTTTGCTTATACCCGTATTACCGTCGATAGCTTGATTGCCACTACTACCAATAGCATAAATGCATTTATTACCAACGGCTTATTCATTGCCGAAATGTCGGACGTAAGCGATACCACTTCGCTGCCACATGTGATTTGTTCTTTCAAAACCAATTCACTGTCAGGCAATATGGATTCTATTTCGTTAGCGCTTTCGTATCCAATAGGGAAAGTGGTGCTTCAACCTCGCACGAAATACCCATTCGATCCCAATATCGAACTGGTTTACAGCAACGCAAGCTTGTTTGCCGAAATGGGGAACCAACGAGCCGATATGGGCCGCTTGATATTAAATGGCAAAATACTTAACCGAAGCGAAGAAGATGATGCTTTTTCTCAATGGTTAGTCGATGGCAATATCGATTTACAACAAGGCCTTATTAATATTGCTTCACTAACTGAACAAATTGAAATTCCGGCCATCAAAATGGATTTCGATAACGAAAGTGTAAATATCGAAAAAGGAACGGTTAAAATTGGACGTTCCGATTTTAGTTTAACAGGTAAAATTGATCAGCTATTGTCGTATTACAAGGGCGATTCAATTCTGAAAGGCACCTTAAACTTTGCATCCAACAATGCCGATATCAGCCAATTAATGAGCATGACCAGTGGCATTGGATACGACGACAGTACCGATGAGGATCAAATAACACCCGACAGTACCGATGCATCATTTAGTGGTCCATATTTGGTTCCCAAAGGCATCGATCTGATTTTGAATGCTAACGTGCAAAATGCTACCTATGGCACCGATGTAGCGTCAAATATTCATGGACAGGTACGCATTTACGACGGTACTTTAGTACTCGACGAAATGAAGCTTACAACACCTGCAGCACGTATGCAGCTCACCGCGATGTATCGTACCCCTCGAAAAAACCATTTATTTCTGGGCATCGATTATCACATGCTCGATGTAGAAATCTCGGAATTATTGCGAATGATCCCCGATATTGACAGTATTATGCCCATGCTGCGTTCGTTTGGTGGCGAAGGCGAATTTCACCTTGCTGCCGAAACCTATCTCGACTCGATGTACAACCTAAAAATGTCAACACTAAGAGGCGCAGCTTCAATTGCCGGCCAAAATTTAGTTTTAATGGATGGCGAAACCTTTAGCGAAATTGCGAAGACATTGCGTTTTAGCAAAAAAGCCGAAAACAGGGTTGATTCAATTTCGGCCGAATTTACCATATTTCGCGATGAAGTTGATGTTTATCCCTTTTTGGTTGTTATGGACAAGTACAGTGCCGTTGTTGCCGGCCGTCACAATCTCGACATGAGCTTCGATTATCATATATCGCTGGTGAACAGCCCTGTGCCCATAAAACTGGGGGTCGATGTAAAAGGAACACTCGACAATTTGAAAATAAGACCGGCAGCATGCCAATACGCCGAACTTTATCGCCCGTCGTCCCGAAAAGTGGTTGAAAACAAACAGCTCGAATTGCGCCGAATGATAAGAGAGTCGTTGATACAACAACTTGGAGAATAATAACCTTTGTTCGAAGTAATCTGAACTCTAAATTTTAAATTGAACTCAGATTCATACAATTCCTTTTCATTTTACTTGCGAAAAAGAGATTTTTTGTATTTCTATATTCCAACCGCTTAAGAATAATTCGTAGCGCAACATGTTTTCGTTCTCAAAATCAATTTTAATTTCTTTAACCTCGCCGGGCAACAAACTGAAATAATTGTCGGAATAAAATGCCGGTACTACCCAATCGTTGTTTTCGTCCAAAAGCTTTAACTCGTTAAAGAGAGCTATTGTATTCGAAGTGTTGGTTAAATTCACCAGAATATTTTTGCCATCGAACTTTGCATCAACAAATAAATCAGCTTTTTGAAGCTTGTTAAGCGCCATATAGTTGCCATATTGTTTCATAGGAGTATGCACCCAGTTGGTATTTGCCCAATCGTAAATTTCTTCATCGGCCGAAAGCCAGTAAAAGTTTTCGGCTACAGGCAAGTTATTTTTATCATTGAGCTGCAATTTAACAAAAACGTTTTCATCGAAATTGGGAAGCACAGTTACTCTGGCTGAAGAATTTGCAGCAACTTTAACCACATATACGTGTTCCGATATTTTGTCCGACCGGCTATCGAAGACCGAAACAATGGCTTTTGCACCTTCAACGGCAACAAGGCTTTCGTTCGATAACACAATTGATCTATTGCCATAATCGAAATGCAATTGTACCGGCTCAAGTGCTTTTTTGGCAGCATAATAAGCCGGAGTAGGCACTTGGTAGTAATCGTACAATTGCCAATAAAACGATGGCCAAGCCGAATTGAGCATCCACTGAATAATGCCTGTTGATGCAGGGCGGTTTACCCTAAAAGCTTCAAACATGGCTCTCATGGCTTCGTAATTTACCAAATGGCTTTTGATAATAAAATCGTCGAGATCATTGGGAGCACCCCACATTTCGGAAACAATTTGATTGAGCAACGCAACACTGTTCATGGCTTGTGCCGATGTGGTGCAGTATTGATCCCACGCTGGGTTTAGCGGCCATAACTTTTCGGGAGGTAACATTTTAAGAATGCTTTCTTTTACAGGCAGTTGTGGTCCCGGGCCGGTTTCTGTATTAAAACCGTAAGCACCACCGTATTTTTTGTCGATGTACCAGTAACTTGGTCCTACATATTCGTATGGGCCATGCATTTTTACGCCCGTAGGCCCTGTGAGTTCGCTATCGCGTTTCGAAGCAGCTCCCAACCACGGCCGGTTATCGATAGTATTAAACAGCTCGATGTATTGTTGCTCCAATTCGGGGCGTGGCAACATGTCGCTACCCATAAGCCAAACAAATATCGAAGGATGGTTACGCAGCCAAAGCACTTGGTCGCGGGTATAATCGAGTACAAGGTTCATATCATCGGAGGTGATGATTCCTCCAAACTCGTCGCACGCTTTGCCCAAGTAATTTTCCCATTCCCATTGGCAACTCCAGCCTACCATGGCCAAAATTCCGTATCGATCGCACAGCTCATAAATATTGCGATCGGTGCCCCAAATGGTTTCAAAACGAATGGTATTCAAACCCATGTGTTTCACATATTTTACTTGTGTTTCGTTGCTTTGCGGGGTGTCGCGCAAGAAAATATCGTCGGTCCAGCCTGCTCCTTTAATCAAAATTTCTTTGCCGTTAAGTTTAAACCCACGCTGACCGCTTTCGTTAAAGTAACTTTCAATTTCGCGTATTCCGAAACTTACGTTTTCAAAATCGCACATTTTACCGTTATTTAGAAATGAAATTGAAATGTTGTACAACTCGGGATCGCCCAAACCATTGCTCCACCAAAGGCGTGGATTTTCTAAATGAAGAACGCTAAGCATCTCGGGAGTGATTAGCACTTCTTTTTCTTCATAGGCATCCAACACAGTAGCAACACGGTATTTCTCATTTTCGAAAACAATTTCAATTTCGCCATGAATAGCACTGTTACTATGGTTTTTCAATGTTGTTTCCACTGTAAGCCATGCCTCGTTTAAAGTTTCGGTATTCACTTTGCTGCGTACAAAAGTGTTTTTAACCTGTACATTTTCGATTTGTTTCAGCCGCACATCGCGCCAAATGCCCATGTTCTCATCCAATGGGCGTGGATTCCAGTCAACAAAACCCAATCCAAAATCGCCTTCACGCTGGCGAAACACCTCAACAGCCAGCACATTTGTTCCTTTTACAATTGCATCGCTCACATAGAATTCAAAACGATTAAAGGTGCCAAACACCGAATCGCGCGAAGCGATAAGCTGTCCGTTGAGCCAAATATTGGCATAATAGCTCAAACCATCGAACTGTAGCAAAACGGTTTTATTTACCTGTTCTAGATCGAACTCGGTGCGGTACCACCAAGCCGTATCAAATTTACTTTTATCGGCAGCGTAATAGTTTTCGGCATCGAGAATATTTTCATATTCGGGCAAAGCCGACAAAACTCCCATCACTGTTGACGGCACATGGGCATCAATCCAGTTGGTGGTTACATATTCTTTATTCGAAATGGCTTCACCTGTTTCGGGTACATTTGCCGATGAAGAGATTTTCCAATTTCCACGTAATAAAACTTCATTTTGTTGATCGCCCGACGATGATTTGCATGCGTTAGCGAAAAAAAGGCTTGTTGCTATTATTGCCATGATGAACGGTTTCATACGATAATTGTTTATTTTTTAAGGCCGTATGGAACTCGCATGAAGAATATTATCATCAACTTAGATGTGAATATTTTACATGCTCGTTTCATATTGTGATTATTTAATGGTTTGAATTAAAATAGGAGCGTTGCACCCAGTATGTTGCGG
>DAOSWJ010000185.1:0-6804 GCA_035380005.1 Prolixibacteraceae bacterium
CAAGAACAACATTGCTCAATTTGGTGGTGATCCTGAAAACGTGACCATTTTTGGACAAAGTGCCGGTGCCGGTAGTGTGAAAACACTTTGCGAATCGCCGCTCGCCAGAGGTTTGTTCAATAAAGCCATTATAATGAGTGGCGGTGGTTTGAACATAGCTCCTCCTCCAGCTACTGCCACATCTGCTCCAGCTCCGGGTGCATTTGGCGGTATGCGTTCATTTGTGCCTATGACACTTGAACAGTCTGAACTGCAAACAAAAGAAATAATGGATTGGGCCGGACTTACAAGTCTTGAAAAAATGCGTGCTGCTTCTACCGAAATAATATATACCGTAGGAAGTCTCTACTCGTCAGTTACAGGGAATCGTGTTCGCATGACCGGCTCTCCAATTGTTGATGGTTACGTGTCACTTCAAAGTTTCGACGCTGCTGCTAAAGAAAATAAATTGGCCGATGTTCCCTACATGATAGGCTACACGCTGAACGATATGGGCAATATGTCGGCAGGTATTGCTGCATTTTGTTTAAACCGCGAGGAAGCAGGAGGTAAAGCTTATGCATACCAGTTTGCGCGTCCTTTGCCAACCGATGGCAGGGAAAACGTATTAAAAGGAGCGTTCCACTCTTCCTATCTTTGGTATGTATTCAAGTCGCTCAAACATTGTTGGAGACCAATTACAGAAGGCGACTGGGCACTTTCAGAAGTGATGCTTACTGCTTGGTCAAACTTTGTTAAAAATGGTGATCCCAATAACCAAGGTGATGTTAAATGGACTCCCTACACAAACGAGAATCCTAAGTTTATGATTTTCAAACTCGATGAAAGCGATAATGAAAATTCTGAAATGGGGGAACCTTTAAAACCGTAGTTTTTTACAAGTTATTGAATTAAACAGTGCAATTTTTAAAAAAGCAGTAAAGGGTTGAAAAACCTTTAAAAAAAGAGGCTGTCTTAAAAGTAGTTCAAAATCTGGTGTGTCATGTTAAGCATAGTCGAAACATTTTTTTTTTAATGAAAAAATTTCTTCGACAAGAATGACAATAGAGATTACTTTTTTCGACAGCCTTTTTTTTTGTAAAATTTGCAGTGCTTTTTGTCTGTTAAAAAATAAAAAAACTAAGATTTTATGATTAACCTTTATGCAGTTTTTTGAGAAGCAGCAAAAAATATTGTTTGATTATTGCCCTTATTATTTAATTTTTAAAAGAATATTCATCATTTTGCTTTCAAATTAAAATTTATTCAGGAAAAATTATATTTTTATGAGCCTAATTAAAATACAAAACCGGATTTATTATGAAGCAAAACGATTCAAATGCCATCAAGTTTATGTATGGCGAAAACATTCCTGTTGAACTGCACAAAGTACGAATGGTTCAAAAGCTTAATTTAAAGCCCATCGATGAAAGGGCGCAGGCCATTGAAGAAGGCGGTTACAATACCTTTTTACTAAATACCAAGGACATTTTTCTCGACATGCTTACCGACTCGGGTACCAATGCCATGAGCGATAACCAAATTTCGTCGATGTTGCGTGCCGACGATGCTTATGCCGGTTCGCAAAGCTTTTATCGCATGGAAGAAGCCTTACGCGAGGTA
Source organism: Prolixibacteraceae bacterium (assembly GCA_035380005.1). Taxonomy (GTDB): domain Bacteria; phylum Bacteroidota; class Bacteroidia; order Bacteroidales; family Prolixibacteraceae; genus Roseimarinus. The sequence continues at coordinate 1,603 of DAOSWJ010000185.1, forward strand.
TTTGGCAAACATTATGTGTTGCCTGTGCACCAAGGCAGGGCTGCCGAAAACATCATTTCGCAGGCTTTCATCAAAAAAGGCGATGTTATACCCATGAATTACCATTTTACCACCACCAAAGAACACATGGAGATTAACGGCGGTAAAATTTTGGAAATATATGCCGATCATGCACTTGAAATTAAAAGTAGTCATCCTTTTAAAGGAAATATCGATATCGACAAGCTGAATAAGGTGATTGAAGAGTACGGAGCTGAAAATGTCGCATTTGTTCGCATGGAAGCATCGACCAACCTGATCGGAGGTCAGCCGTTCTCTATTCAAAATATGCGCGATGTAAAAGCAGTGGCCGAAAAGCACGGGATTATGTTTGTGCTCGATGCCAGCTTGATTGGTGAAAATGCTTACTTTATTAAACAGCGCGAAGAAGAATTTAAAGACACTCCCATTAAAGATATTTTGTTGTTGATGTGCAGCTTTGCCGACATTGTGTATTTCTCGAGCCGTAAAGTTAGCTCGACCCGTGGTGGTGGCATTTGTACAAACAACAAAGAGTTGATGCTTAAAATGCGCGATTTGGTAGTGCTTTACGAAGGTTTTATGACCTATGGCGGTATGTCGGTACGCGAAATTGAAGCCATGGCTGTTGGTTTAATGGAAACAACCGACGAAACGGTGATCAGCCAGTCGCCTTCGTTTATCAATTATGCAGTTACACAGCTCGATAATGTTGGTATTCCGGTTATTACACCTCCGGGTGCGCTGGGTTGCCATATCGATGCCATGGGCTTTTTGCCCCACGTACCGCAAAGCGAATATCCAGCTGGTGCTTTAGCCTCGGCTTTGTATATTGTTTCGGGTTGTCGTGGTATGGAGCGTGGTACCATTTCGAGTGTTCGCGATGAAAATGGAAATGACATTTTGGCCGATGTTGAACTTTTGCGTTTGGCTTTCCCGCGCAGGGTGTTTACCCTTTCGCAAACCATGTTCCTGATTGATAGGGTGAAGTGGCTATACGAAAACAGGGAGTTGATTGGCGGCCTCAAGTTTATCGAAGAGCCCAAAGTGTTGCGTTTCTTTATGGGCCGATTGGCTCCTACATCGAATTGGCCCGAAAAACTGATTGCTAAGTTTAAAGCTGATTTTGGCGATTCATTGTAAGAATCTTAAACTGATATAAAAATGGGTGCTCCTGTAAAAAAAGGGCACCCATTTTAGTTTGTAAGAATATTTATGCTTTCATTTCATCAAAGCCTTCGCCATATACTCCCATAACGCTGCCCATAGTAATGAACGCTTTTGGGTCGATGGCCATAATGCGGCTGAATACAGCGCTGGTTTCTCTTTTTCGAACCACTGTCATTACCAGCTTAACGGGTTTGTTGGTATAGCCCCCGGTTGCGTCCATCAAAGTAACGCCACGATGGTTGTCGTGCATAATTGCATCGCGAATGGCTTCCCATTTTTCCGAAAAAATGAATATTTGTGCCGACTGATTGGCGCCGTTTAAAAAGGCATCGAGGGTGTACGATACTACCCACATCGAAACATATCCATATACCAGTATTTCGGCCGAGTGAAAAACAAACCACGACATTGAAATGATGATTACATCGCAGTACATGATTACCCTGCCTGGGCTAATTCTTCGGTATTTCATCACCAACGAGGCAATTATATCGGTTCCGCCTGTTGTTCCTCCCTGACTAAAAACCAGGCCCAAGCCTATGCCCCCGGCTATTCCTCCCAGTACAGCCGATAAAAACTTATCGTCGATAAGCGGCTCGCTGAACATATTTTGAAAGAAAGTGAGCATTGCCGATATCAGTAACATGTTAACTATGGTTTTTGCACCAAAGTTTGCGCCCAGTTTAATTATTGCAATTACAACCAACACAGCGTTTATCGCTAAATAAATTACACCTGCCGGAATACCGGTAAGGTAATAAACCAAAGCGCCTACGCCACTTATTCCGCCACCATTTATATCGGCAGGAATCAGAAAAACTGTCCAACCTAGCGAGAATAACATCGAGCCAATAAACATTATTGCCCAGCTTTTTATGCTTCTAAGTTCAATCTTCATTTCAATATTTTTAATATAGTTTCTACTAAAACATATATGTTTCGATGATTGTAAATTGGCCGCGAATGACGTTATAATCAATTGTTTTGCAAATGATTTTAATCAGTGATTTTGTATGGCTTTTGGCCGCATTTCAGCTTATGTTTTTTTAAAATATAAATTGTATGGTTGTAGTTTTGTAAAATGTATTTATTTTGTATTTCCTTAACAGATAATAAAAAACTAACAGTGAAACGATCGATTACCATATTCCTTATTTTATTCTCCTCAATTTTTTTGATGGCGCAAAGTCCATTTGGAGTTTCGAAGCAGCCTTTTACCGGGCAAACTTGCTATTTTGAACTTAACGGATCGGCTATGTTGCCCAAGGTTGGGTTTAGCGGCACCGGTTTCGATAACACCATTTCGGAAAACATTTTTCGTAAAGCTTTTGGAATGGCCATCAGGTGGCAATACGAGCGGAATTGGTCGTTGGCAGGTAATGTAACTTATCGCGAAACGGGAGCTTATTTTCCCAGTAATAATAATTTTCGCTTAAAATCGAATGATATCAATCTTTATATCCCTGTTGAGTTCGATTTATATATTAAAGCAAAGCCAAGGATGAAGCCTCCACAGTTTGTATTCTTTGCCGGTCCTTATTTTTCTTATAATATTGGTGGCGAAATAATTTCCGATTTGCTGCAACAAGATTTAAGTGAGCAAAATATTTCACCTTACGATGCAGGTGTCGAAGCTGGTGTGGGTATGCGTATTCCTACTTTTTCGTTTAGCCATCGTAGTTTTATCAATATAAAAGCTTCGTATTTTTATGGCCTGCTCAATACTTTTCCCAACGAGCGTGTTGCCTACGAACAGCTAATGCTTTCGAAGGCAGGTAAACGTTTTAACCACGGCATTCGTATTACGTTAGCTTACGAAATGTCGGTATTAAAAAAGGAACTGAGCTCGTTTACGGCAGGTGGTGATGGTAAAAGAACCTACAAACGCATTTTGGTAAAATAATGGTTTGCAGGTTCTGTTATTTGCTGTAAAATGCAGTAGTTTATTTAACTACTACATTTATAATTTTCTTTGGAACTACAATTATTTTTACAATTTGCTTGCCTTCAATCCATTTGGTAGCCATCTCGTGTTCGAGTGCTGCTTTTTCAATTTCGGGCACAGCCATGTTGCTTGGCAGTTCGAGTTTAAAGCGCATTTTACCGTTGAACGATACAGGGTATTCAAAACTGTCTTCAATTAAAAACTCTTTATTGAACACAGGCCAATTTTGTTGGCAAATTGCAGTGTTGTTGCCATAAATTTGCCATAACTCTTCGGCAAGGTGTGGTGCAAACGGAGCCAATACTTTTGCAAATGCTTCGGCTGTTTCGCGTGTAACTTGTTTAACCTTGTAACAATGGTTGGTAAAAATCATCATTTGCGAAATGGCCGTATTGAATTTCATATCATCAATATCGTCGCTTACCTTTTTGATTGTTTGATGAAGTACTTTCAGGGTTTCTTTGCTTTCGTCGCCATCAATTAAATTGTTTGTATCGGCAAAAAAGTAAAATACCCTTTTTAGGAAGTTGAAAACGCCTTTAACGCCGGTGTCGGTCCATGGTTTGGTTGCATCGAGCGGCCCCATAAACATTTCGTAAAGCCTGAGCGAGTCGGCGCCATAATTGGCCACTACATCGTCGGGGTTTACCACGTTTTTGAGCGATTTCGACATTTTAGCCACAATTTGCCTGAGTTCTTCGCCCGTTTCGGTATGGAAATATTTACCATCGCGTTCGTCAACCAAATCGGATGGTACTTTTGAGCCCGAAGCCGTTTCGTAGGCAAAAGCCAAAATCATTCCTTGGTTGAAAAGTTTTTGGTAGGGTTCGTCGGTCGAAACAATGCCCAAATCGAACAATACTTTGTGCCAAAAGCGGCTGTAAAGCAAATGCAGAACGGCATGTTCGGCACCACCAACGTACAGGTCAACCGGCATCCAGTAGTTTTCTTTTACTTTACTGAAAGGTTCTGTATCGTTTTTTGGGTCGATGTAGCGCAGGTAATACCAGCACGAGCCTGCCCATTGTGGCATGGTATTGGTTTCGCGGCGGCCTTTGCGCCCTTTTTCATCAATTACTTCGAGCCATTCGGGTACGTTCGACAGAGGTGATTCACCACTTTCGCCGGGTTGGTATTTGTCGGTTTTAGGTAGCTCAACTGGCAGGCTTTTGTCTTCAACAACCGATACTTCGCCATCTTCCCAGTGAATAATGGGGAAGGGTTCGCCCCAGTAACGTTGGCGGCTGAACAACCAATCGCGTATTTTGTAATTAACCGTTGCTTTACCTAAATTTTGCTCATCGAGCCAGTTAATAAGCGTTGCAATGCCATCTTTTTTGCTCATTCCGTTAATGTTGAGCCCAAGTTTCTCGTTTTGAGAATTGATGTAGGCGCCATCCTCGGTCCAGCAAGCATTTCCGGCCAATACTTTTTCGCGCAGTTCGGCATCGGCATTTGTTGGATCGAGAATGCAAACAACAGGAATGTTGAAAGTTTTGGCAAATTCGAAGTCGCGGGTGTCGTGTGCCGGAACGGCCATAATGGCACCTGTACCATAGCCCATTAAAACATAATCGGCTACCCATATTGGGATTTGAGTTCCCGTAACAGGGTTAATGGCATAGCGGCCTGTGAAAACGCCTGTTTTTTCTTTTGCCAGCTCGGTACGGTCGAGGTCGCTTTTAAGGGCGGCAGCTTTTACGTAGGCTTCAACCTCGGCTTTTTTATCGTTGGTGGTAATGTCGTTTACCCAGCCGTGTTCGGGCGAAATAACCATGTAGGTAGCACCAAAAAGGGTGTCGGGGCGGGTAGTGTAAACGCGTAATTTTTTATTGAGGCCTTCCACTTCAAAATCAACTTCGGCACCGGTCGATTTGCCAATCCAATTGCGTTGCATATCTTTAACGCCTTCGGGCCAGTCGAGGCCATCGAGGCCGGTGAGCAAACGTTCGGCATAATGAGGGATGCGCAACATCCATTGTTTTAAAAAGCGGCGTTCAACTTCTTTGGTGCCGCATTTTTCGTGCGAGCCGTCGTTCAATACTTCTTCGTTGGCACACACGGTTTTA
>DAOSWJ010000186.1:0-6798 GCA_035380005.1 Prolixibacteraceae bacterium
GGTTTACATTTTCGAGCGATTCCCAAGTTGCTTCATATACAGTTTCCTGTTTTTTGCAGGAAACTGTTATGAAAAGCAGAATAAGTATTGTGGCAGTTATTCTCATTTAATATTGTATTACTGGCTAAGAATTTTATTTGATTTCTTCATCGAAAACAACGGCTACTTTGCCGCATTTTCCTTCGTTCATCAGTTTATAAGCCTTATCAACGTGGTCGAGTGTGAAACGATGTGTCACCAAATCTTCGGGGTGGATGCCCCAGCGTACCAAGCGTTCAACGAGTTCTTCCATGCGCCAAATGTTTGTTACCCATGATCCATGGATTGAAATCTGATCGTGAATAATATCGGGACTAGGGTTGAACTCAACGGTTCCGCCTTCGCCAATCATAACCATTTTGCCCCATTGCCGAGTGGCACGAATGGCCAATTGCCTGCCAAGCGTATGACCCGAGCAATCAACAGTACGTTCAAAGCCTTTGTTTCCATCGCTAACAGCCTTCACTTTTTCAAGTGTATCATTTCCCGAAACAAATACTTCGTCGGCCAAGCCCAGTTGCTTAGCAATGTCACAACGTTCCTTCATGGTATCAACTCCTACCAATTTTGTTGCCCCCATTGCTTTAGCCAGCATAAGGGCAGCTAGGCCAACAGGGCCAAGGCCAACAACCAATACCTGGTCGTTGCCGCAAATACCTATTTTTTCGAGCCCTTCGTAAACAGTGCCAAAGCCGCAAGCAACCTGTGCACCATCGGTATAGGTTAGTTCATCGGGCAGTAAAACACAATCTTTTTCGTCGGCCAAAATGTAGGGTGCCATTCCTCCGTCGCGCTGCCAGCCATAAGCGGCACGCAGCGGACTGCTGCACGAAATCATGTAGCCTCGGCGGCAGTCGTTACATACACCGCACCCCGAAATGTGGTAAAGCACCACTCTGTCTCCTTCTTTGAAACGGCGCATTCCAGGCCCACACTTCACAATTTGACCGCAAGGTTCGTGGCCTGCAATTTTGTTTTGGTAGGCCTCGGGACCTTTGCCCAAATGCTCACGATAAATAGCGCGAATGTCGCTGCCACATATTGTTGACGACTTGGTGCGCACCAACACCTGACCGTGCCCCGGAGTGGGTATTTCAACTTCTTTCATTACCACGGTGCTATTGCCGGGCAGGTAAGCGGCGGGCATTAAAACCCTACCCCCCTCGCCCCCTGAAGGGGGAGCTTGGAATACTACGTTATTGTTTTTTTCTATCATATTAGTATTGTTTTGTTTTATTTCGCCCCGTAGGGGCTAATTAATATTTCATTTATATACCTATATAGCATAGGCGTTGCCCTATGCTAATGCGTAACGCCCCGTTGGGGCTATAATTGAATATTGGATATTCTACATTCGATATTTATTTAATTTCCAATAATCAATAATCAATATCCAATAACCATCAATAAAAGAACGTAACTTCCAAATTTGCAGTCACAGCCCCCATTTTAGTGGGGTGGGGTTATTACTCCCACAATTCTTCCCAACTTTTTGCGCCTTCCCATAAAAATACCTGTCCTTTTATCAGGCGGTTGTTTTTGTCAATTTTTGATATTTCGATCATTTCGGTTTCGGTTAAAGGTTCGCTAATAACAGCTTGTAAGTTGCTGAATAATTTAGTTTCGTTAACCGAAAATGGAATGGTAACTTGCCCGCGTTGTACAGCCCATTTGATGCATACAACCGCTGGGTGTACATTCAACCTTTTAGCAATGCCTACAATTACAGGGTCTTCAATATCTACAGTGTCGTCGGGTGTGCGATCGCGCTCGGGGCGTTTAGGTGAGCCAATGGGCGAAAAACCTATAGGTTGAATATTGTTCTCTCTCATGAATTTGAACAGCTCAGGCTGTTGAAAATGAGGGTGTATTTCCATTTCGTTTACTACAGGTTTAATTTTACAATCGCGTAACAACATTTCCATTTTAGTAATGGTCATGTTCGAAGTCCCGATTGATTTTACCAAACCTAAATCGACCAGTTTTTCCATTTGCCGCCAGGCAACCATGTAGTTTTGGTGGATGTACGGTTTCGAATCAGGATTTCGAGAGTCACCATCGCAGCCAGGTGCATGATAGTTGGGAAAAGGCCAGTGAACAAGATAAAGGTCGAGGTAGTCGAGTTGCAAATCGGCCAGTGATTGGCGGCACGATTTGATTACATCGCCTTCGCCGTGCATGTTGTTCCACACTTTAGAAGTTATCCACAGTTCTTCGCGTTTAACTTCGCCGTTTCGAATCAGTTCGGCCAACACGTGGCCAATTTCTTTTTCGTTTCCATATACCGAAGCACAATCGATGTGGCGGTAACCCATGCGAATAGCAGTTTTTACAGCTTCTGCAATTTGCTCATTCGAATAGTTGTCGGAGCCAAAAGTGCCTAGCCCGATAACAGGAATTTCTGCTCCGTTCGAAAGCAACACTTGAGGCACATATTCTGGTTTTATCTTCATTGTCATTTTGTATTATTATTAGTCATTAAGTCATTAGCTATTGGGTAAAAAGTCATTCATCATTAAGGTGTTGCTGGTATAAATGTTTTGTATTTTATTTTACACCTTTTGTTTTAAAAATGGTTATTTTCAAAAATCTATCATTGCTTTCATAACTCCGTCTTTATAATTACTGACCATATCGAAGGCTTTTGCTACTTCGGGGAATGGAAAACGGTGAGTAATCATAGCTGAGCCGTTTATTTTACCACTTGCCAACATATCGAGGGTTTGGTGTGCACATTTGTTTTGCCTTCGAATGTTAATAATCGTAAGTTCTTTTCTTCGGGCAATATCGGCACAAAATGACCAACGGTCGAATTCAGGTATGCCCACAACAACTAGTTTGCCGCCAGGTTTAAGTATTTCAACGGCAGTGTCGAGTGCGTCTTGCTGTCCACAGCATTCAAAAACTACATCGAGCAATAAAGGCTCAAGCTGTTGAACCGATTGTGTAATGTTTTCGTTTAGCGGGTTTCCTACCCATTTTGCATTCTGCTTTTTAGCAAGCACCCCGCGTTCGGCAATTTTCTCCGAAACATAGATGTTGCTTATTCCATGTGCTTTGGCCATTTGAAAAACACTCATTCCAATTGGTCCGAAACCGATAATGCCAATGCTTTGGTTTAATTCAACGTGTGCTTGTTTAAATGTGTATAGTCCAATGGCCAAAGGCTCGGATGTTGCTCCGTGGTCGATGTTTTGTTTTGGGGCAAGTGCTAAGCACTGGCTTTGGGGCATAACGATGTATTCGGCTAAATTGCCTTCAATTTGCCCCGGACAACCTAAAAAAAGGTTGTTGCGGCAGGTGTGCGGCCTGTTTGCCAAACATTGATCGCAATGTCCGCATCCAATTGATGGTTCAATGGCTATTTCGTCGCCAGGTTTAACTAAGGTAACAGCTTTGCCAATGGCCTCAACAATCCCCGCACCTTCGTGCCCCACAGTAAATGGATAGTTCACCACTTGAGAACCAATTCGTCCCGTTCGATAGTAGTGAATGTCGGAGCCACAAAGTCCAACTACTTTCATACGAATAAGCACATCGGTATCATTTATTATTTTGGGCATTTCTGCTTCAATAATTTCAACTTTATTGATACCTGTCAATACCGATTTCTTCATTTGTTATGTAATTATTTTAATGTTTCCAGTATATTTTATCAACAGGAAGTGCTTCATTGTTTTCCGATTTCCACAAAACCTCTAAGCCTTGTCCTCCTCCTTGTTGAAAATATTGAATTTCGATGGGATGAAGGCCTTTTCCCAGGGCAATGTCGAGTATTTTAGTTTCCATTCCGTGTATGCCATCATTCACAATAGTGTTCCCCGATAGGCTTAAAAGTGAACCATCGTCGCTAGTCAAGCAAAACTGATATATTCCGGTTTTTGGAATATCGATATATCCATTGTACAGAAAACCATAGCTGAAATCTCTATTGCGAATGTTGGTGTTAGGTGTGTCGCAAATGCCCGATTTAACAGGCGTTTCAGTAGTGTAGTCGGGTAGTTTGTCCCAATTTTTTTCGTAGTAGTTGTATCGAATGCCCGGGTTAACATTTTTAATATTCGATGCTGTAACTACATCGGTTTTCTTGAATTCCATTTCGCTAATATAGCTTGCGATTTCGTCTCCGTTGAAACAAGCGGCTTTGAGTACGAAATCGCTTTTGGGCACGAGCACATTCAACTCGATTGAGGCGGGCGAATTTGCAACGGGTGTTGAGCCGTCGGTTGTGTACCTAACAATTGCAGTTTCGATATTACAGTTTGTGCTAAAGGTAAGTGTGTCAAGAAAAACCGAAAAGTCGGTTTCAATTTTTGGTGCGTGATAAACGGTTATTTCGTTGGGTACTTCAACTGCTATAACAGTAGCCCATTGGTTGGGTTCAACATTGCTTAAATCGAGAACCGGGCAATTGCCATTCTTTTCAATTCTGAGCTTTTGCTTTTTCGAAGCCAGTGGATATGCTTTTATAATATTTGCATCGAGTCCAGTAAGGGTAAGTTTCTTGTTTTCAGGAAAATCGAAAATATGAAAGTATAAGGTAGTTTTCTGTTTTGAAGCTTTTTTGGTGCAACGGCCCCATTTAATTTGTTGGAAAGGGCTGGCTGTAGTGCCGTAAATAGCTTCGCCGTAAATTTTCATCCACGAGCCTATTTCTTTCAACCTTTCAACCGATGGTTGAGGAATTACGCCCATTTGATCGGGGCCAACGTTAAGCAAAAAGTTTCCCCCTTTCGATGCAATATCGATAAGGTTCTGAATCAATATTTTTGTGCTTTTCCAATTATTGTCGTTATTTTTAAAGCCCCAAGTCTCGTTCATGGTCATGCATACTTCCCAATTTTTACCCGGAATGCCGGTAGCCGGAATGTATTGCTCGGGTGTTTCGAGGTCGCCCTTGAAATCGCCGCCAAGTCGGTCGTTGTAAATTAGTTGCGGGTGTTTTTCCATTTCGGGCATGAATTTCGAAATCTGTTCGTGATTCATATTTACAGGTGTATCCCACCAAAGTATTTTAATTTCGCCGTAATTGTTAAGTATTTCGCTCACTTGCGGAACAGCTTTTTCGTCGAGGTATTTATCCATATCGCCCAGTTGCATATCGTCCCAATGACCATTCATCACTGCTGCACCGGGTTCAACCCAGTCTTGCGCCTGCGAGTAGTAGAATCCCAAAGGCATATCGTATTTTTTGCAGGCACTAGCCAGTTCGGCCAGTATGTCACGTTTGAATGGGGTAGCGTCCATAATGTCGAATTCGCTTGCTTTGCTGTCGAAAAGCGCAAAGCCATCGTGGTGTTTCGATGTTAAGATGATGTAGCGCATACCGGCTTCTTTGGCCAATTTCACCCAACTATCGGCATTAAAATCGACAGGGTTGAACTGCTTTGCGTATTCTTTATATTCTGCAACAGGAATTTTTGCACTGCTCATTATCCATTCGCCAAGTCCGGGTATGTCGTTGTTGTTGTAAACTCCTGCCGGTATAGCATACAGCCCCCAATGAATAAACATGCCAAAACGGGCTTCTTTCCACCAATCCATTTTGTCGGGTTCGGTTTGTTTTTTGCAACTTAAAATTTGAACAAGTAGCAAAGAAACAACAAGTATTGTTGTTATTCGTTTCATGTTTTTATTGTTTGTTTTTTATTGAGTAGTTAGCAAACCAGGCAATTACAATAAAACATATAAATGGTAATACAAATGAAAAATTCACAGCGGGTAATCCCATCACATTTTCAAGGTCGATAATCATTCCTTGTAAAGGGGGCATCAAAGCTCCTCCAACAATAGCCATTACCAAGCCAGCTGCACCAAGGGTTGCGTCTTCGCCAATACCTTCGAGCGAAATGCCGTAAATGGTTGGGAACATTAACGACATGAAAGCCGATGTGGCCACCAAACAGTATAACCCGCCCATACCCTGAATGAAAATTGTTCCTGTTATGGTGAGCATACCACCAATTGCAAAAAATAAGAGCAATTTACGTGAGTTAAAATATTTCATCAATAAGGTGCTTAAAAACCTGAATGATATGAATATAGCCATTGCAACCATGTTGTAACGTTGTGCAACGGCTTTAGGTATTCCAAGGTTTTCGGCGTAGTGGATTATAAATGTCCAACACATTATTTGAACACCTACATAAAAAATTTGCGCAACTACACCGCGGCGGTACAGCTTGTTTTTTATTAAGCGTTTAGCCGAGTCGAGTGCTGTTGAATTGGGGTTCTCGCTGCGGGTATTGGGCATTTTTGCCACTAAAAAAACAACGATCATAATAATTACAACAAGCCCTAAAGCTACGTAGGGGTTACGGATTACCGCTAAATCGTGGGTGCGGATGGCAGCTTTTTCTGCAAAGCTAAGTGTGTCGAAAATTAATTCACCGGCACTGTTGCGGATTTCGGATTGTAAAGCAGCCAGAATTACATTTGAGGCAACAAACATACCCAAAATTGAGCCCATTGGATTAAATGATTGTGCAAGGTTGAGCCTTCGGGTAGATGTTTTTTCATCGCCCATGGATAAAATGTAGGGGTTGGCAGTTGTTTCGAGAAATGCCAGGCCAAAAGTAAGTATGTAAAGCGATGCCAAAAAGAAACCGAACATTTCGAACTGCGCTGCAGGTATAAAAAGTAAGGCTCCTGTTGCATAAAGTACTAGGCCCAGAATGATGGCTTTTTTGTAACTGTATTTCCTTACAAAAAGTGCAGCCGGAATGGCCATTGTTGCATAGCCGCCATAAAAGGCGAATT
>DAOSWJ010000187.1:0-6794 GCA_035380005.1 Prolixibacteraceae bacterium
ATAAAAAATCTATCACTTTGAAAATCGAGATTGATCAATCGGAGTTGGTTTTTGGTGACATGAACATGATTAAAACAATTTTTAGAAATATTCTTGATAATGCCATTAAATTTACCAACGAAGGTGGGCATGTTTCAGTAAGTTCAGAGTTCAAAGAAAATTATATTACATATGCGATAAGCGATAATGGGGTGGGAATGACTTTTGACCAGATTTCTCGAATTGTAAACGATAAGGAACCTGCTTCGACTTATGGAACTCACCGCGAAAAAGGGAGCGGTTTAGGCTTGTTGTTGTGTAAAGATTTTATTAAAAAGAATGGTGGTATTTTCGATGTTGAAAGTACACCCGGCGTAGGCACCGTTTTTTATGTTTCATTAAAGCGATTTCAGGTTTAAATAAGCATTCAAATACAATGTTGCTTAAATCTTTTCCCTATTTTTGCGCTTTTAAAGCCTGTATGTTATGAGTACTTCAAAAATGAATATGCCCGAAAAAATATGGGAAAAAGGTATTCCCGTTGATGAGTTGATCGAAAAATTTACCGTTGGATTAGATCGCGATATGGACATGTACTTGGCTCCCTTCGATGTGTTGGGGTCAATTGCCCATGTGCGCATGTTGCATTCAATCGATCTGATTGCCGACAACGAACTTCCTCAAATTATTAATGAATTGATTCTTATTTACCGGCAAATCGAAAGCGGTAAGTTTGAAATCGAGCAGGGTATCGAGGATGTTCATTCGCAGGTCGAGTTAATGTTGACCCGTAAGCTGGGCAATGTTGGGAAAAAAATTCACAGCGGGCGTTCGCGCAACGATCAGGTTTTGCTCGATCTGAAGTTGTTTGCCCGTAACGAAATAAAACAATTGGTTGAGTTGTCGCAACATCTTTTCGACGTATTGATTGCGCGTAGCGAAGCCACAAAAGACATTCTTATCCCCGGTTATACCCACTTGCAGGTTGCAATGCCTTCGTCGTTTGGTTTATGGTTTGGAGCTTATGCCGAAAGCCTTACCGACGATCTTCAGCTTATGAACGCAGCCTGGAGCATTACTAACCAAAACCCACTTGGGTCGGCTGCCGGTTACGGTTCAAGTTTCCCGTTAAACCGTCAAATGACAACCGACTTACTGGGCTTCGATGCCATGAACTATAACGTTGTTTACGCGCAAATGGGGCGGGGGAAAATGGAAAAAACACTCGCCTTTGCCATGTCGTCAATTGCCGCAACCTTGTCGAAACTGGCTTTCGATGTGTGCTTGTTTACCAGCCAAAACTTTGGTTTTGTAAGTTTGCCCGATAATATTACCACCGGTTCGAGCATTATGCCGCATAAAAAGAACCCCGATGTTTTTGAACTCCTTCGCTCGCATTGTAACCGCATACAGGCTCTGCCCAACACCATTACTTTAATGGTTAACAATTTGCCAAGTGGCTATTTTCGCGATCTTCAAATTATTAAGGAAGTATTTTTGCCGGCTTTTGACGAGTTGAAGGATTGCCTCAAAATTGCGGCTTATGCTATCGAGTTCATGAAAGTAAACCACAAAGTGCTCGACGATAAACGTTACGATCTGATTTTTAGTGTTGAAGAGGTAAATAAACTGGCAGCCGAGGGGATGCCTTTTCGCGATGCCTATAAATATGTAGCACAAAAAATTATGGATGGTGATTTTGTTCCTGTTAAAAAAGTAAAACATACCCATGAAGGTAGCATCGGGAATTTGTGCAACGAGCAAATAAACGGTAAAATGAAAAATATAGTAGCGCGCTTTAACTTTGAAAAGATCGATGGGGCTATAGTTGAACTGCTCAAACCAATTGAAGAAAAATAGTTTGTTTGATTAATTTACGTCTTTGCAACTTATTAGAATAAGCATAAAAACAAATGCCTGAAAAAATGAATTTTCAGGCATTCGGTTTTTATAGGGTTATGTTGCATTATTTCACTTCACCATTGGCAATCAGCCATTCAGCAATCTGAACTGCGTTAAGTGCTGCACCTTTCTTAATTTGGTCGCCAACACACCAAAAGGTAAGCCCTTTGCCTGAAACATCTTTGCGTAAACGGCCAACATAAACATCGTCTTTTCCCGAAACGAACAATGGCATTGGGTATTGTTTCTCTGCGGGCTTGTCAAGTACGGTCAATCCTTCGAAGTTTTCCATAGCCGTACGCACCTGGTTAACATCAAGCTCGTTTTCGGTTTCAACCCAAATGGCTTCAGAGTGGGCACGTGCAACCGGAATACGGATACATGTAGCCGAAACTTCAGCTTCGGTGTGCATAATCTTTTTGGTTTCCCAGTTCATTTTCATTTCCTCTTTGGTGTAATCGTTGTCGAGGAATACATCAATTTGAGGAATGATGTTCATGGCCAATTGGTATGGGAATTTACTGGGCGTAACAGCTTCGCCATTGGCAACTTGTTTAATTTGTTCTTCGAGCTCGGCAATGCCCTGTGCACCGGCACCACTAGCGGCTTGGTAAGTTGCACAATGTACACGCGTAATTTTCGACAAATCGTTAATTGGTTTCAAAGCCACTACCATCTGAATTGTTGAGCAGTTGGGGTTGGCAATAATGTTGCGTGGGCGCACCTTCGAATCTTCGGGGTTCACCTCAGGTACAACTAAAGGCACATCGTCGTCGTAGCGGAATGCGCTCGAGTTGTCGATCATGATGGCGCCGTGTTTGGTAATTGTTGATGCATATTCTTTGGAGATACCAGCTCCGGCCGATGTTAAAGCAATGTCGATATCCTTAAAATCGTCGCCATGTTTTAACTCCTTAACCACTAATTTTTTTCCTTTAAACTCGTATGTTTTACCTGCGCTTCGCGCCGATCCAAACAATACCAACTCGTCGAGCGGGAAGTTCCGCTCATCCAGCACTTGCAGGAACTCTTGCCCCACAGCGCCACTTGCACCAACAATTGCGACTCTCATAATCGTAATCTTTAATAATTTGTTATACCTTTAAAAAATTTTAAAAATCTCTCGAAAGGCAAAAATATGGTTTGTAGGCAAAATATCACCATTCTGTATCGTTTTTTTTACAATTTGCTACTGGTTTTGACTTTAATTTTAAGTAAAAACACTTTTTCGCAGATTATATGGAATGAAAACTTCGAAATTCCTGAAAAAGGTTATTGGGTCAACTCCGATGGTTTATTGCTTTCCGATATCGATGGTGTGTCCTGGACACTCGATATTTCATCATGTGTTTTTTCCGATGAAAACGATTATGCTAAAACGGTTGCTACATCGGGAGGCCGGTTCGAAGTGCTCGATTCAGATGGTGAGCTCTCCTGGTTTTCCGAAACAATTGATATTTCAGCCTACGATTTGCTTCGCCTTTCGGTTGAAACCGGAGAAACAGGCAGTGGCTCCAACGTTGCAAATAAATACATTAACGCTTTTTACCGAATCGATAATGGACCGGAGCTGCCTTTTGAACCTAAGGCCGGGGTTGCTGGTGATTGGGGAAACGTTTTGCTTGAACAAACTGGCTTGAAAGGCAACAGTTTACAAATTGTAATTAAGATGAATGGTTCGTATGCCAACGATAAAGTTTTTATCGACAATGTACAGGTCGAATCGATCGATTCATCGTTGTTTACCGCTCATCATATCGATTTGGTACAAGTGCCAATGTTTGCCTTTACAGGCGATACTGCTCAAATAATTGCAGCTACTTTTAACGAAAAAAACCAAATAATTGCCGATTCTGAAATATCACTTTTGCTAAATGGGGCATTCGATTTTGTTAATTTCGAAGGAACTGAAAATGGTTTTTATACTTGGAGCGTTGTTTCGCAAAACGATGGTGTAAAGTCGTTTTCGGTGAGCGAAAGTGCAGGTAATTTGGCTGCTGTTGATGGCTCTGTCAATTATTTTAATACAACCAATTTACTTCATTTCGATGATTTTGAAAATCAGCAGGGTACGCAATGGGCTTTAAACGGGCAATGGCAAGTGTCAACCGAAAATCCGATAGCGGGCGGGGCTTCAATAAAACATGTTGAACAAGAACATGAAGGTGTTTCAGAGCTACTGTACAATGAGCAGGTGTTCAATCTCGATGAGAAGGATTTTCTTTTTTCGTTTGTTTTACGAAATGGCAACTGGGATCCCTCAAGTTCAAACTTCTTTTATTTGTGGTTGGTTGATAATTCAATCTCATCTCAAGCAAATGGTTACGCAATTGGAATCAACCTGATTGAAAGCGACGACTTTGTTTCGCTTTGGAAAATGGAAAATGGTGCCCCTGTTGAACGCTTAATTACTACTAATTTCGATTGGGATGCCAACCAAACGGTTCAAATAAATTGTTTGAGAACAGCAGCAGGAATATGGACTTTAAGTGCTACCGATCTGTTAAGTGGTGAAACACAAACCGCTTCGGGTGCCGACAGACAATTTGTGCAAATTGAACAACTTAGGTTGAGTTTTGCTTATACAGCTACCCGTTCGGGACAGTTATGGTTCGATAATATGGTAGTGCTCGGCCAAAATATTCCACCCTTTATTGCTAATGTTGAGGTTGATGAAAATGGTGCGATAGACGTGCTTTTTAATGAAGCTGTTGAAACCGGGTTGTTAACGAACAACAGTTTTAAGGTAAAAGGGAAGAGTGGTAAAGAGTATGCAGTGCAGTCGATTGAGGTGCTTAACTACAAAAGGGTTCGCCTTGTGATCGATGCTGTTGATGAAGCATTTTTAACCGTTGAGGTATTTAATATTACCGATAATGATGGCGTTTCAAGCGCATTTTCAAGTTTTGGTTTCGATTATGTTTTGCCAGCTCAGTCTTTCGATTTGGTCATTACCGAAATTATGGCCGATCCAAACCCGCCGGTAGCTTTACCCGATCAGGAATACATTGAAATATATAACCGCAGCAATAAAAATATAAGGCTCGAGAACTGGACTTTGTTTGTTCGGAATAAACACTATCCAATTCCTGAGTTTACAATTATACCGGGCCAATATGTTGTTTTGTGCAGCTCCGAAATGGCAG
This sequence comes from Prolixibacteraceae bacterium, assembly GCA_035380005.1. Lineage (GTDB taxonomy): Bacteria > Bacteroidota > Bacteroidia > Bacteroidales > Prolixibacteraceae > Roseimarinus. The sequence goes on from DAOSWJ010000187.1 coordinate 5,028, forward strand.
CTGCATTCGAAGGCGACAGTTCGTTTGTTCCCATGCCTGGTTTTCCGGCCTTGCTCAACGGTGGCACAATTATCGAAATTGTTGCGCCACAGCAAAAACTTATCGATAGAATTGTATATTCCGACGAGTGGTATTCCGACGATGAAAGAGACAACGGTGGCTACAGTCTCGAACGTGTCGATACCGAAAGGTATTGCCACCAGTCCCTCAACTGGCGGGCTTCGCTTAGTTCAACTGGGGGCACGCCCGGCACTGTAAATTCAGTAAACGCTAATAATCCCGATAATGAACCACCTGTTTTGCTTGCAGTAAATATATTGTCGTACAGTAATATCGAAGCGGTTTTCGATGAGCCAATCGATTCCTTTTCGGCTATTCATATTGCAAATTATTCGTTGCCGGGGCTTGCAATAAGTCAAATTGAATATGCTGTTGGCGAGAACAAGGTGAGCATTAGCCTTTCTTTTCCATTAAAAATCAATACCAATTATCAGCTCGAAGTTGATAATATTACCGACGAGTGCGGAAATATTTCATCAAAAATGATGGTTCCTTTTGCTAAGGCCGAGTTGGAGAAAGGCGATATTCTTATCAGTGAAGTGTTGTTCAATCCCTACACCCATGGTGTCGATTTTGTTGAGTTGTACAATAATTCGGGTCTTACCATCGATTTGCTAAACTTAAAGCTGGCTAACCGCGACGATTCGCTAAAGTTGAAAGCTGTTTATGAAATATCGTCTTTACATGCACATTTTGCAGATAAAACATATTTGGCACTTACAATCGACCCCGAAAATATTATGGAAAATTACTATGCGCCTTTTGCCGAAAAAGTATTTAAAGCCGATAGGATTCCTGCATATAATAACGATAAGGGTACCGTGGTTTTGTTGAGCGATTCGATGGTTGTGCTCGATGAGATGGTTTACAATGAGAACATGCACAGCGAATGGTTGCGCGATCCCGAAGGGGTCTCGCTTGAACGCATTTCGTTCAATGTTGAAAGTTATGAAGTGTCGAATTGGCAATCGGCATCGTCGTTAGTGGGTTATGCAACGCCGGGGTACGAAAATTCGCAAAACGAAATTGTAGCCGAACAGCAACCCGAAATGCTTTTTGATTGGAACGAGGTATCACCCAATGGCGATAATTATCACGATGAACTGGTAATAACTTTTGCGCTCGATAAGTCAGGCTACCTTGCTAATTTGTATGTTTACAACGCAATGGGTTTCGAGTTGAAAAGATTGATGAATAACGAGTTGTTCGGAAATTTGAATCAGATTGTTTACGATGTTCGCGATGCCAATAACGAGTTGTTGCCTTTGGGTACTTATGTTGTTTTGGCCGAGCTGCTTCATTTCGATGGACCCAAAAAAGTTTTCAAAGCGGCTTTTCATGTAACCGATAAGCAATAAAACACAGTACTACTAGCTGGTGTTAAGCTTGTAGTACTGTGTTTTTTATGAATTAAAGCTATGTTTTAAGCTTCGATCAATGCTTTATATTCGGCGGCACTAAGCAGGTCTCCAAGTTCCGATGTGTCGCTCATTTTAATCTTAATCATCCATCCGCCTCCATAGGGGTCTTTGTTGACCATTTCGGGTTCGTCGTCGAGTGCTGTGTTTTTCTCGGTAATTTCACCGCTAACAGGCATAAACAAATCCGAAACGGTTTTTACTGCTTCAACGGTGCCAAAAGTTTCTTCTTTTGCCAAAGTTTCGCCTTCGGTTTCGATTTCAACAAACACAATATCGCCAAGTTCGC
>DAOSWJ010000188.1:0-6752 GCA_035380005.1 Prolixibacteraceae bacterium
TTGTCTTCAACTTTCACGCTCGATCCGTCTTCTTTTGTAAGATGACGTGGAGTAGCAAAACCTTCAACACCGTATGGTAAAGCAACTACTGCTCCTTTATCGAACAATTCGATAATAGTTCCTTCGTGAACCGAGTCGAGCACAAAAATTGTTTCGAAAACATCCCATGGGTTTTCTTCCAACTGTTTGTGTCCGAGGCTCAACCTGCGGTTTTCTTTATCGATATCGAGAACTACAACTTCAATTTCGCTTCCAATTGCAGTAAACTCCGATGGGTGTTTTACTTTTTTGGTCCAGCTAAGATCGCTGATGTGGATCAAACCGTCAACACCTTCGGCAATTTCAACAAATACACCAAAGTTGGTGAAGTTGCGTACTTTAGCAGTATGTTTCGAACCAAGAGCATAAATATCTTCAATTTTATCCCATGGATCTTGGTGTAATTGTTTAATACCCAACGACATTTTGCGTTCTTCGCGGTCGAGTGTAAGTATTTGAGCTTCAACTTCGTCGCCAACAGCAAGGAAATCTTGAGCACTGCGTAAGTGCTGGCTCCAGCTCATTTCCGAAACGTGGATAAGACCTTCAACTCCAGGAGCAATCTCAACAAATGCACCATAGTCGGCCAATACAACTACTTTTCCTTTAACTGAATCACCAACTTTCAATTCGGCACTCAAGTTATCCCATGGGTGTGGAGTAAGTTGTTTCAAACCTAAAGCAATACGTTTTTTCTCATCGTCGAAATCGAGAATAACCACGTTGATTTTTTGGTCGAGCTCAACAATTTCGTTCGGATGAGTAACACGTCCCCAGCTAAGGTCAGTAATATGGATCAAGCCATCAACACCACCAAGGTCGATGAATACACCGTACGAGGTAATGTTTTTAACGGTACCTTCAAGCACCTGTCCTTTTTCGAGTTTCGAAATAATTTCTTTTTTCTGTTGTTCGAGTTCGGCTTCGATGAGCGCTTTGTGCGAAACAACAACATTGCGGAATTCGTGGTTAATTTTAACAACTTTGAACTCCATGTACTTGCCTACATATACATCGTAGTCGCGAATAGGTTTCACATCGATTTGTGAACCCGGAAGGAATGCTTCGATGCCAAAAACATCGACAATCATACCGCCTTTAGTACGGCATTTGATGAAGCCTTTAATAACTTCATCTTTTTCAAGCGCTTCGTTAACACGATCCCATGAACGTAACGAACGGGCTTTTTTGTGCGATAGAGTAAGCTGGCCCTTTTTGTCTTCCAAGCTTTCAACATAAACTTCTACAGTATCACCAATTTTCAAATCAGGATTGTAACGGAATTCGTTCATGCTAACTACAGCATCCGACTTGTAACCAATATTTACAACAACCTCGCGTTTGTTCATCGAAATAACAATACCGTCAACACACTCTTTCTCTTGAATTGTAGAAAGTGTGTTATCGTACATTGCTTCAAGTTCTTCGCGTTTTTTGCTGCTTACACCTTTTTCAGAAGCAAAATTTTCCCAATCGAAATCTTCATCAGCTTCGGCTTTTGGGTCTTCGCTTTTCTTTTTTAATTGTTTTTTTGGTTTTGCAACAACTTCTTCAACATCTTCGTCGTCGCTCGATGCATCTTCATCATCATTTACAGGGGCAGTAGCCTCTTCATTTTCAGCTTGAACAATCTCGTTTTCTACAACTTCGTTTTGCTCAACTTGCTCTTCAATTTTTTTTGTCATTTAATTCTTTGTTTAAAATTTAATGTGTTAGACATTATATCGTTTGCTAAATTGCGCGGCAAAAGTATAACTTTCCGTCTAATATTCAAAAGTTGTTAAGCCTTTTTTTAGCTAAAAATCAACATTTTATTATCGTATTCACTAGTTTGTAAAAGCAAATTGGTACTAGATAGTATAAATCAACAATCGATTAAGTTATTTGCAGTTTATTGAATATCGGGCATTATTTATATTTTTACAATCTGAAAAGTAACAAGCAAGCAATAAGCACTCAATTACTTGTTTAAGTAAAAAATTTATGGGGAAAAGCATATTAATAGCTGGAGGAGCAGGTTTTATAGGATCGCATTTGTGTGATAAATTAATAAACGAAGGACACGATGTAATATGCTTGGATAATTTCATAACCGGATCTAAATGCAACATTGAGCACTTAATGGGCAATACAAAATTTGAGTTGGTACGGCATGATGTTATTCAACCTTTTTACGCCGAAGTTGACGAGATTTACAATTTGGCATGCCCTGCCTCACCTGTTCATTATCAAATCAACCCAATAAAAACAATCAAAACTTCGGTTATGGGTGCAATAAATTTGCTGGGGCTTGCCAAACGTACCAATGCAAAAATTTTACAAGCATCGACAAGCGAAGTTTACGGTAACCCAAGCATTCAACCCCAACCCGAATCGTATTGGGGAAATGTAAACCCGATAGGAAAGCGTTCGAGTTACGACGAAGGAAAACGTTGCGCCGAATCGCTTTTCATGAATTACCACACCGAGAATGGCGTTCGCATAAAAATTGCAAGGATTTTTAATACATACGGCCCTCGAATGCACCCCGAAGACGGACGAGTTGTTTCAAACTTTATTATTCAGGCTTTAAAAGGGAAGGACCTGACTGTTTATGGCGATGGCTCTCAAACCCGTTGTTTTCAATACATTACCGACCTTATTGAAGGGATAACGCGTTTAATGAATACCGACGAAGATGTTACCGGACCAATAAACCTCGGTAACACTAAAAGTTTTACGGTAATTGAACTTGCAAAAAAAGTGATTGAAATTACTGGTTCTAAATCAAAAATCATCTACAAACCACTACCATCAGACGACCCAATGCACCGACTACCCAACATCGACCTTGCTAAACAGCAACTTAACGGTTGGGAACCCGAAATTCAACTCGAAGATGGTCTTAAAAACACCATTGATTATTATATTGAACAAATAAAAACAAACAATCAAATCGTATGAAAGGCATCATATTAGCCGGAGGAGCCGGCACACGCTTGTTTCCAATAACAAAAAGCATTTCGAAACAAATTATTCCGATATACGACAAACCAATGATTTATTACCCATTTTCGGTTTTAATGCTTGCCGGTATTCGAGATATATTAATTATATCGACCCCAAAAGATATTGGCCTTTACAAAGATCTTTTTGGCGATGGAAGTCAAATTGGAGTAAATGTAGAATATGCCGAACAACCCAGTCCCGATGGTCTTGCTCAAGCATTCATTATTGGTGAAAAATTTATTGGAAACGACAATGTTTGCCTTGTTTTGGGCGACAATATATTTTATGGTTACGGTTTTTCGGGACAATTAAACAAGGCATCGCAAATAACCGACAATGCAGTAGTGTTCGGTTATTTTGTAAACGATCCACAACGTTATGGTGTAGTTGAATTCGACGAAAACGGAGCGGTATTAAGCCTCGAAGAAAAACCAGAAAAGCCCAAGTCGAACTATGCGGTAACCGGTCTTTATTTTTATCCAAACGATGTAGTTGAGAAAGCAAAAAAACTGAAACCATCGGCACGTGGAGAGCTCGAAATAACCGACCTAAACAAGTGCTACCTTGAAGAAAACAGGCTCGATGTTGAATTAATGGGGCGTGGAATGGCATGGCTCGATACCGGCACTCACGAAAGCCTTATTCAAGCATCGAATTTTATTGCAACAATAGAGCAACGCCAAGGACTTAAAGTGGCTTGCCTAGAAGAAATTTCCTATCGAAAAAAATGGATAGACAAACAACAGTTGGCAAAATTGGCCGAACCTCTGAGCAAAAACCAATACGGACAATATTTAATCAACCTTTTAAAAGAACAATGAGAATAATTGAAACAACAATAAAAGACCTGCTGATTATTGAACCAAATCAATTTATCGACGATCGTGGATACTTTTTTGAATCGTTTAATCAAAATTTTTTTGACAAATTGGGATTAAATTACAAATTTGTACAAGATAACGAATCAAAATCGAGCTTTGGAGTTGTGCGAGGGTTACATTACCAATTGGCACCTTATGCGCAAGCAAAGCTGGTTAGAGCAATAAAAGGAAGGGTTTACGACGTAGCTGTTGACCTTCGCAAAGGTTCAGATACTTATGGAAAATGGTTTGGTGTAGAATTGAACGAAGAAAACAAATGGCAACTGCTAATACCCCAAGGATTTGCTCACGGATTTGCAGTTTTAAGCCCCGAGGCAATTTTTTCTTACAAATGTGACCAATTTTATAACAAAGAATCGGAAAAAGGAATTATTTTTAACGATCGAGAATTGAATATTGATTGGAAATTAGAAGAAAAAGATATTCATTTGTCGGATAAAGATAAAATACTACCAAAATTTAGAGATAGCGAACATAATTTTATACTTAAGAAATGAACAGTAAAATATTAGTAACCGGAGCAAACGGACAGTTAGGAAATGAGTTGAGGAGGCTTTGCCGTAATTTTCCTGGTCTAGAATTTATTTTTACCGACGTTGATATGCTGGATATTACCAACCCCGATGCCGTTTCGGTATTTATGGAAGCAAGTAAACCTGCAATATTAGTAAACTGTGCAGCTTTCACCGATGTTGACGGGGCTGAAATAGATGTTAAAAATGCCAGAAAAATAAATGCTTTGGCACCTCAAGTATTGGCAGCTGCCTGTGCAATGCAAAATGCTTTTCTTATTCACATATCAACCGACTATGTTTTTGACGGCGAAAAAGGTGAAGCATACACCGAGGAGGATCAAACAAATCCGTTATCGGTTTACGGCAGTTCAAAACTCGAAGGTGAAGAAAAAATTAAAACCGTATTCGACGATTTTGTTATCATTCGTACATCGTGGCTTTATTCTGAGTATGGCAACAACTTTATGCGTAAAATACTTTCATTGGGTAAAGAAAGGGAATCAATCGAGGTTGTTGACGACCAAATTGGTTCGCCCACTTATGCCCGCGACTTGGCCAATTGCATTATCGATATCATCATCAAATCAATACTTAATCCCGAAGCATACCTGCCCGGAATTTATCATTATGCAAACCAAGGTTCTTGTTCGTGGGCCGAGTATGCTAAAGAAATTTTCGAGTTAGCCGGAGTTAAATGCGAAGTAAAACCCGTTTCTTCCGATAAATATCCGACTAAAGCCAAAAGGCCAAAATATTCAGTACTGAATACAACCAAAATCAGATCATCGTTTGGTATTGGTATTCCTAACTGGCGCGACAGCCTTAAAGAATGTATTTCGTATTTAAACTATTAATTTATAATGAGCAATAACGAGTTATTACAACTGGTTAACGAGCGGGCAAAAAAATGGTTGAGCGATTCGTTCGATGCCGAAACACGCGCCGAAGTTAAAGCACTGCTCGAAAACGACGATAAAAATGGCTTGATCAATGCCTTTTATCGCGATTTGGAGTTTGGCACTGGTGGATTACGTGGAATTATGGGTGCCGGCACCAATCGGATGAACATATACACTGTTGGTGCAGCTACTCAAGGTTTGGCCAATTACCTCAACAAAGTTTTCGCCGGTAACAACGAAATAAAAGTAGCAATAGGACACGATTGCCGAAACAACAGTCGTAAATTTGCTGAAGCATCGGCTAAAATATTCTCTGCCAATGGCATAAAAGTTTTCCTCTTCGAAGATTTAAGGCCAACACCAGAGCTCTCGTTTGCCATTCGCGAATTGGGCTGCCAAAGCGGCATCATATTAACCGCTTCACATAACCCTAAAGAGTACAACGGCTACAAAGCTTATTGGGACGATGGTTCTCAAATTGTTGCACCTCACGACGAACTCATTGTTGAAGAAGTTCGCAATGTAAAAGTTGATGAAATTAAATGGAACGGCAACGACTCCGACATCACCATTTTAGGAAAAGAATTTGACCAAAAATTTATCGATAAAGTAGTTTCAGTGATCATTAACCCCGATGTGGTTAAAAGGCAATCTGATCTCAAAATTGTTTTTACGCCAATACATGGCACAGGAGTCAAACTGGTTCCCGACTCCTTAGCTGCTGCAGGATTTAAAAACATCATTCATGTTCCTGAACAAGATGTTGTTAGCGGCGATTTCCCAACAGTTGTTTCGCCTAACCCAGAAGAACCTGCTGCTATGGAAATGGCCATGCAAAAAGCACGCGAAACCGATGCCGATATTGTGATGGCCAACGACCCCGATGCCGATCGCATTGGCGTTTGCACAAAAAACGATAAAGGCGAATGGTTTATCGTAAATGGCAATCAAACTGCTTTATTATTCTTGTACTATATAATTACCCAATACAAAGCAATGGGTAAATTAAAAGGGAACGAGTACGTGGTAAAAACCATAGTTACATCGGAACTAATTGCCGAAATTGCCCGTAAAAACAACATTGAATATTTCGACTGCTATACCGGCTTTAAATTTATTGCCGAAGTAATTCGCGATTTAGAGAGCACAAAAAAATACATTGGTGGCGGCGAAGAAAGTTTCGGTTTTCTTCCGGCAGATTTTGTTCGCGATAAAGATGCTGTCTCGTCGTGTGTTTTAATGGCTGAAATTGCTGCATGGGCAAAAGATCAAGGCAAATCGCTTTTCGATTTACTAAAAGCCATTTACCTTGAATACGGCTTCTCAAAAGAGAAAATGAAGTACATTGTACGCGAAGGGCAACAAGGTGCTGTTGAAATCCAAAATATGATGAAAATGAAACAAAACTAGTGAATGCAGATATGGTAGTT
>DAOSWJ010000189.1:0-4081 GCA_035380005.1 Prolixibacteraceae bacterium
CGACGTCAGCAGCAGGTATTTCAAGTTTTTTGCGGTACCAGCCTACACCGTTTACCGGTAGGCGTCCCATGCCTCCACTTACCTCGGAATCCCAGCCTTGTTGAAAAGGCCCGGCAATAGCCCAATCGTGAGGTAAATCAACATGTAACCAATCGCTGTCGTCGAAATTGGCTTGTACAAACGGAAAGTCGGAACCGGGATTTCCTTCGGGGCGAATATGCTTATCGGCTTCGTTTTTGATAAAATCGTTGGCTGTTGGGAGTATCCATGATTTAAGCACCATTTGAGTTTGTTCCACTTCAACAGCTTCGGTAGGTTTCGAGTCGGCATCCTTAACCTCATTAGGGTTTTGGGTTTCGGGGCGTATATCATAAATCAGGCTGTCGGCATCGGACGCTTTTTCGTACCTGTAAAAACTCCAGCCTTGGTTTAAACTTATCTTTTCTCTATTGTTTTCATTGTTTTGTTCTACAACGCAACTGGCAAAAATCATTACCAACAAAAACAAATAAAATGCCCGGCTCATATCGATTTATTTTCAATTAATTAAACAAAACACACTTCTTCAATCACAAATATATGAATAAAAAAAATTAAAAGTGAAAAATACTTCTATTATCTAAATGTTAAAGAACACAAGAATATCAATATTTAATTAACCATACTTGATTTGATTTTTCAGGGTATAGTATATTCTGTTTGAGTTATAGCAAAAAACGAATAACCCGAATCAGAAAACAGATTCGGGTTATTCGTTTAGGCTGGTAAAACCAAACCTTTGTATTTGGGTAAACTTTTAGTCTTTCTTCACGCCAAGCACTTCTTCAAATGCCTGAACAAAAGTTTCTTTAGGCAAAGCACCCATTGCCATTTGTGGTTTTCCATCTTTAGGAACAAAAAGCAACGAAGGGATACTTTGAATACCAAACATGCCGGCCAATTCACGTTGGTCTTCGGTATCTACCTTATAAATATTCAGTTTTGTGCCGTATTCTTTTTGTAATTCTTCCAAAACAGGAGCAACCATTTTACAGGGGCCACACCAATCGGCGTAAAAATCTATAATACAAGGCACTTCACCTTCGAATTTCCACTCTTTATTATTTTCGAAATCGAAAACTTTTGTTTTAAAAGTATCAAGTGTTAAATGTTCTAACATAGCTTATCGTTTTAAATTTATAATCAACATTTATTTACTAAAACAAACAATCGAGTTGTTTATTGGTTTTTACACTGCAAAAATAACCTGCATCGTTATTTTTTTATGTTACTTTTGTCACACTAAAAAAAACACTGCTTGATAGCCTGTTTTTTAAACCTTTTTCGAATGATTAATTTTAAAGAAACATTAAAAACTAAAATATTCGAAACAGTGTCGGAAGTAGCAACCGGCATGGGATTCGATACTTATGTGATAGGCGGCTACGTGCGCGACCTCATCCTCGAAAGAACATCGAAAGACATTGATTTTGTGACCATTGGAAGCGGTATCGAACTGGCCAAACATGTTGCCCATCAACTCAACCCTAAAATTAAGGTTAACTACTTTAAAAATTTTGGCACTGCACAATTTAAATTCAATGGAATTGATTTAGAATTTATTGGGGCCCGCAAAGAATCATATAGCCGCGACTCGCGCAAGCCTATTGTTGAGAGCGGTACCATTGAAGATGACCAAAACCGACGTGACTTTACCATAAACGCATTGGCCATTAGCCTTAACAAGCACAACTTTGGTGAGTTAATTGACCCATTTGGCGGATTAAAACACCTTGATGAAAAATTAATTAAAACGCCGTTAGACCCTGACATTACCTTCGACGATGACCCCTTGCGCATGATGCGTGCAATAAGGTTTGCCACTCAACTTAAATTCACAATCGATACCGAAACGCTTGATGCCATTACCCGCAAAAACGATCGAATAAAAATTGTATCAGCTGAAAGGATTATCGACGAACTCAATAAAATTATGCTTTCGGCAAAACCTTCGGTTGGCTTTAAACTGCTCGACAAAACAGGTTTATTGGAAAGAATACTTCCCGAATTGTCGAATTTAAAAGGAGTTGAAAGTAAAAACGGCATTGGACATAAAGATAATTTTTATCACACACTGGCCGTACTCGACCAAATTGCCCCCAATACCAACGACTTATGGTTACGTTGGGCAGCATTGTTGCACGATATTGCAAAACCTCAAACCAAAAAATTCATCGATGGGCAAGGTTGGACATTCCATGGACACAATTTTTTAGGAACAAAAATGATCCCCCGTATTTTTAAACGTTTGAAATTGCCACTTAACGAAAAAATGAAATTTGTGCAAAAGATGGTAAACTTGCACATGCGACCTATTGTTTTGAGCGAAGAGATTGTTACCGATTCGGCTGTAAGGCGTTTACTTTTTGAGGCCGGCGACGATATTGACCACTTGATGACACTTTGCGAAGCCGATATCACCTCAAAAAATGAAGTAAAAGTGAAAACTTTTCTGGATAACTTCCAATTGGTACGCCAAAAACTAAAAGAAATTGAAGAAAAAGATGCCATCAGAAACTTTCAACCACCTGTTCGCGGCGAAGAAATCATGGAAGTGTACGGACTTAAACCTAGCAAGGAGGTTGGCTTAATAAAAGATGCCATAAAAGAAGCAATACTCGAAGGCGAAATTCACAATAATTATGAAGAAGCATTCGGCTTTATGCTTAAATATGCCGAGCGACTTGGACTTAAAAGGATTAAATAAACTGATTATTAATTGGAATACAGATCGATATAAACAGGCAGGTGATCGCTAAAACCATTGTTGTATTTAAACCCAACGTATGTTCTAAATGGTTTTTGGCCAAGGTGTGTTTTATCTTTTTCGAGCAAAAAATCGGCATCAAAAATTGTAGCACCATTGGGCAACACATGCAACCGGTCTGGGTTCAAAAAAGCACCACTTACAATTATTTGATCAATTAGCTCCCACTTACCTTGGTATTTATTGCTCCCCTTACCTGCTTTAGCCAAATTATACGAAAGATTATACAATGCCGAAGCTTCAATTGTTTCGAAATCGGTTTTGGCCTTTAAGTGCTTCAATAAGCTTTCGTCAAAAGGCGAATCATTCAAATCGCCCATAATCAAAACATCAGCATTTGGATCAACAATAAAAAGACTATCAGTAGCATCTCGCAAAGTATTGGCTGCCAAAGCCCTCAAAGCCTCCGTTTCGACCAACCCTCCGTACTTCGAAGGCCAATGGTTAACGAACACATGAATAGTATCATTTCCTAACTGCCCTTTAACGTACAAAATGTCGCGTGTTTTAAAACTTTCGTTTACGCTATCGCTAACTTCAATTGCCCGATAAGTAATTGGCACAAAAGCGTTTTGTCGGTATAGCAGAGCAACATCAATCCCCCTGCGATCGGGCGATTCCTTGTGAATGATTTTATAGCCCATCCGTTCAAGCGGTGTACGCCTCAACAACATTTCAAGCACATTATGGTTTTCAACTTCGCACAAACCAATAAGCACAGGGGGATTCCCTTCGCCTAAAGCCATAATTACCTGAAAAATTCGGTTTAGTTTTAAGTTAAGTTTCCGATCGTTCCAAAAACGTTCACCTTTGGGCAAAAACTCTTCATCGTTTTTATCTTCATCATCGAGCGTGTCGAATAGATTTTCGACATTATAAAACATTACCCGAAATTTTGGATTGCTATTTTGTGCAAAAGCTTTTTGAGAAAAAAGTAGAAGCAACACAAATGAGCCAATGACCAAAAACTTATTCATCAGTTTCTTCTTGTATCCATTCGTAAACGCCCAAATCGGGCATTTTGTCTTCTATGCGTGAAATACCATTTAAATCGGTTGGTACTTGGTTAGCAAACTCAAAACTACCAATATTTTTAGCAGGTGAAATTGAGTCGAGCCGATAATCGTATGCATCATAATCGACAAAAAGCGGATCTTCATTCCTAACAGAATTTTTAAATTTTTCGACATGTACTTGATTCGTACTATCCGACAGTCGATACAAAACATGATCGAATTCGACATTGAACAGGTAGTTCTCGTTTTGACCAAACTC
>DAOSWJ010000189.1:4181-6748 GCA_035380005.1 Prolixibacteraceae bacterium
ATTTGCGATTTGAAAGCCAAAATTCCGGCATACGAAACATGTTCAATTTTAACATTGTACAATCGGGCATATGCCGAACCATCGTATTCTACAGTACCAACCTGTAAACCAATTGCCGAATTTCGAATGTTTACATTTTCGAAATTATTAATCATTTCGCTAGGGAAAAGAATTATTCCGTACCACTGATCGGGTATATCTTCATACATCAGTTCTAGTCTGTCGCCTGCAAAAAGAACGGGATTAGAAGCTGTTCCGGTTGCATTTACAGCTCCTAAAACGTACATCGAAGCTCCTTTATGAAAATAAATACGGGCACCGGGCTCAATGGTAAGCACTTGCCCCGAATCGACCAAAGCATAATTATAAACCAAGTAAGGTTTTTCGGCGGTCCAAGTAGTTGTTGTAATTATTTCGTTATTAATTGGAACAAAATCCTGTCCCCAGGCAATTAGATCCAGGTCTTGCTGCTTCGAATTAAAATTGAAAATTACTGAATCCTGAACAATCATTGGCTGATTGTAACCGTTGGGGTCAACGGTGAGTTCAACAAAAATGTAAATACTATCATTGGCCTGAATCTCAATATCATCAATTTCGTTGGTCATATTCCCATCAATATTTAAACGATAGGCCGACTCGTTGCCACCGGCTAATTTTATTGAAGAAATTAAAAGTGGCCTATTATGCGTATTAATTACCCTAAACGATTTAGTGGTTGAGCCAATTGAGGTAAAAATAGTATCGAACATCAGTGTATCGATTGAAAAAACCAATGTAGCATCATCTGACGAGAGATAGGCCTCGTCGCGACAAGAATTAAAAAGCATGCCCATTATGGCTAGCCCAAGAATTATTATTGATCGTATTTTTTTAAAATTCATTGTATAAATGCATTTTTTGCATTGCTCAAATTTACGAAAAGCAATTATAAGATTACCAATTAAAATATTAAGATTTTTTAACAAATTTAATGCCGTTTTGAAACTAACGCTAATAAAACATAGGTTATTGCAGTGTTTACTACAATTAATTCGAAGCCAAATTTGTAGCCATTAAAGAAACGTTCACTTAACAATGTTGTAGCCCAAGTTATTAGCGGCGAAATTAAACAAATAGGCAACACAAATCTTCTTCTCACTATACGTTTCGAAAAAAACACAAAAAGGAAAACACCAAAAATAGGTCCGTAAGTATATCCGGCAGCTTTAAAAATTGCCACTACCACACTTTCGTTATTTAATTTGTAAAACAATATGATTACGCCAAAAATTAGCACCGAAAATAAAAAATGGACAAAACTTCGTATTCTTTTTTGTTTTTTTATTTGAAGTCTGTCGATTTTTAGGAAATCGATACTGAAAGCAGTGGTTAAAGCAGTGGTAGCCGAATCGGCGCTTGAAAAAGCTGCGGCCGAAATGCCCAAAACAAAAAATACCTGAACAAATACCCCCAAATGATTCAATGCAATTAAAGGGTAGAGCTTGTCAGTTTGCAAGGGTTTTTCAATACCATTGGTATTTGCATAGTAATACAACAAAGCACCTAATGCAAGAAAAACAAAAACTGCAACAGCAAACATCACACTAAAAACCAGCATATTGCTACGTGCCTTACGGCTATTTTTGCAGGTAAGGTTTTTCTGAACTATGTCCTGATCGAAACCATTAAGAGCAATGGTAACAAAAACTCCGGCTACAAATTGCTTAAAAAAATTATTTGGCGAGCGCCATTCAAATTCCCAAATTTTTGCAATTCCAGATTGAAAAATCTCGTCGATTACATTGTTAACAGGCGCATTAATCTGCTTAAAAAGCACAACAATTGTAATAACAACTGCACTTAACAAGATTGCTGTTTGAATCGTATCGGACCAAACAACTGTTTTTATGCCCGATTTAACTGTGTAAAGCCAAATCAGCAATAAACAAAATGCTACTGTTGCACCAAAAGGAATCGATAAAGGTTCCGAAATGGCCATGTGAATTACCAAAGCTGCCAGATACAGGCGAAATGCTGCCCCCATAACTTTCGATAAAATAAAAAAGCCCGAAGTAGTTAAGTAGCCGCTCTTCCCCAATTTTTCTTCCAATACCGAATATATCGAAATAATATTTTTACGGTAATAGTATGGCAATAAGAAAAACGCAATAAGCACATAACCAACAACATTACCCATTACAAACTGAAGATAATGAAAGCTACTGTTCCCCACCTCGCCGGGTACCGATATAAATGTAACCCCCGAAAGCGTTGCTCCAACCATACCAAAAGCAACAACCAGCCATGGCGATTTTCGGTCGCCATTGTAAAACGATGAATTACCGCTTTTACGGCCTACTAACCACGATATAATCATCAACAATAAAAAGTAACTCAAAAAAATTAACAGTAGCGAAATTGGCTCCATTCTATTCAAAATCGGTATATAACAAGTATTTCTTACGTATAGCCATATATTTGGCAATATCGGTTTGCCAGCTATCCTTTATTTGTTGTTCTGTAAATCCATCGTTAATTTGCTTAAAAAGCAAATCGTTTCCGGCAAGTAAATTCATCCAACGTTC
>DAOSWJ010000190.1:0-6709 GCA_035380005.1 Prolixibacteraceae bacterium
GATTATTTTTTGCGCTATTGCTTTTTGCTTTTCTAATTTTTTCTAAATTTGTCGTTAGCTCATTAAAAATTGAAGTTTTAATTATGATTGAAGATCTGGAAATGGTTATTGATATGGCTGCCGAACAAATGGAAGCAGCTATTAATCACCTCGAAAAGGAGTTGAGCCACTTGCGAGCAGGTAAGGCTTCGCCCCGAATGCTTGACAGTGTTATGGTTGATTATTATGGAACAATGACCCCATTGGCTCAAACAGCCAGTATTACAACCCCCGATGCAAAAACAATAGTGGTTCAACCTTGGGAAAAAGGTATGATACCAAAAATTGAGAAAGCAATTCTTACTTCAAACTTGGGTTTTAACCCCGATAACAACGGCGAAATTATTCGCATATTTATACCGCCGTTAACCGAAGAGCGCAGGCGTGGCCTACAAAAAGATGTAAGTAAAGAAGGCGAACAAGCTAAAATTAGTATCCGTAGTGCACGTAAAGATGCAAATGACCATATCAAAAAATTGCAGAAAGACGGTTTGCCCGAGGATATGGAAAAAGATGGTTACGACAGGGTTCAAAAGCTTACCGATGACTTCAACAAAAGAGTTGACGAAATGGTAGATAAAAAGAACAAAGAGATTATTACTGTATAAATTTATCTTACGATAAAGTTTGTGTTTTCATGGCTATTTTTTTTTAAGAAGCAACCTTTAGGGGTTGCTTTTTTTGTGTAGCAAAAAAAAAGAGACTGCATAAAATGCAATCTCTCATTTGGGTCCGTATTCGAACTTAAATTTTTGCTGTTAAGCTTCAGCTTCTTTGCTTTCTTCTTCGGCAGCAGGAGCTTCCGGAGCTTGAGTTTCAGTAGCTTCGGCAGCAACTTCTTCTGTGGCAACGGTTTCGTCGGCAGCAGCTTCGGCAACTTCTTCGGCTTGTTTAGCTTCTTCGGCCAACACTGCATTTTTCTTAGCCAACTCGGCAGCACGGGCTTCTTTAATTTTAGCTTCGGCTTCGAGACGTTTAGTAAGCTCCGACTTGCTATCGGTAGCCAATTTATCAATTTTTGATTGAATTTTGGCTTCCTTACCCTGTAACCAAGCAGCGAAACGTTTTTCAGCTTCGGCTTCGTCAAAAGCACCTTTTTTAACACCTTCGAGCAAGTGTTTTTTCATCAGTACACCTTTGTACGATAAAATTGCACGTGCGGTGTCGGTTGGTTGGGCACCTTTGAATAACCACGACAGGGCTTTGTCAAAGTCCAGTTCAACGGTAGCAGGATTGGTGTTTGGGTTGTACAAACCGATCCTTTCAATAAACCTACCATCTCGTGGCGCCCTGCTATCTGCAACTACCACGTGGTAGAATGCATACTTCTTTCGGCCATGACGAGCCAAACGAATTTTAACTGGCATAATTTTGAATTTTAAATGATTAGAACTTTTTTAGCGGCCACAAAAATACAATAATAATTTGTTTTTCAATCTTTTTTTCAAAAAATATAGTATAAAAAAGCCGCCTCAAAATAAATTGAGACGGCTTTTGGGTAACTCGCAGTTTTCTTTCTCTCCAAAAAATCTATTGAGGTGCTGCTTCGAGATTTGGGTTACTCGAAATTGCACTTAACGGTATTGGGAAAACATTTTGAATATCGTTAGGTGTTGGTACACCAGTCATGTCGGTTAGTCCCATACCCCAGAACGGCTGGTCGAATGTTCCAAAGCGGATCATATCGGTACGCCTGTGGCCTTCGCCAAATAATTCCTTGCCCCTTTCGTCGAGAATATTATTGAGTGTTAAGCCCTCGGCAGGTGGGGTTTGGTTGGCACGCGACCAAATTTTGTTAACGTAGGTCATTGTTTCCGACGAAACCGATCCGTTCAACCTCAGTTCGGCTTCTGCTTTCATAAATACCACATCGGCCAACCTGAATACGGGGAAGTTAACCGTAAGGTTTTCTTTAGCGCTGGCATAAATTTCGTATTTTTTAACGCGTGCTCCGTCAAAGGTCATGTTAAAGCTTTCAATGCCATCAATTTGCATATTTGCAGTTGTCATTTCTGGAATCCTGATATTTGGATTGAAAACGGCTTGCTTGCCCGACTTTTCGTCGATAATAGGAGCTCCCTGGTAATCGAACTGAGGTCCGAACAGGAAGTAGCCATCGCGGCGAACATCGCTTTCTTCGTATTTTGCAAAGAAAGTAGGGATTACGGCAAAACCGTTCCATGGCTGATCGGTCATGTTAAAGGTACGTTTGCTGATGTAGCCCAACGAACGCATGTGCAACCTGAAACCTTTTTTGCTGGTTTCTTCAAAAGGAACCGAATAAATCATCTCGGGCGATTGGCCACTGGTTGCAACCCTGAACAAATTCATCACATCGTCTTCGAGCGTAAGGTAGCCCATCGAAAGCAGCTCGTTGCAGTATTGAATGGTTTTTTCGTAATAGGCATTGTTTGCCGATCCGGTGTAAACACTACCGTTCAGGTAAAGTTTTGCCAACAATGCAAGCGCCATTTCTTTCGAAGCATAATTTTTATAGGTAGGATTTTCGATTGAGTTCAACAGTTGGTAATTTTTTTCAAGCGTTGTTGTTAAACTGTCGAAAATGTCGGCCCGTTTATTTCTGAAAGGTTGTTCGGGTGCCGAAAAATAAGTAGTTAAATAGGGCACATCGCCGTAGTTATCGAACAACCAAAAGTAATAGAGCGAACGTATTGTTTCAACTTCGGCCCTAATTTTGAGCGCAGCTTCCTCGGTACTTACAATTTTGTCGAGTATCGAGTTGGCTTCGGCAATACCTTCAAAAAGTTTGTTCCACATGTTTTGAACAGCGTCGGCCGAGTTCGACCAGCTGTGGTATTGCAGCTCGAGCCATTTACCACCATCGTACCAGTCGGCTCCTCGGGTTGGAGCCACCATTTCGTCCGAGGTAATTTCCTGTGTTAGGAACCAGTAACCTGCATCGTCGAACAAATCGGCCAAAGCATCGTAGCTCGAAAGGTGGCTTACGGCAGCTTGAGCGTCGGTTTGTGGATATTCGCTTTCGTCAATCCCTGAGTAAATTGTTTCGTCAAGGTTTGTACACCCTGCTGCAAAGGCAATCAGGATAATACTGTATAGGAATTTTATCTTCATCTTCGTGTGTTTTTAAAATGTTGCACTGATACCAAAACTTACAGTTCGGCTTTTGGGATAAAGGCTAAAAGTATCGACACCGTAACCCAAACCATCGATGGTCATTTCGGGATCGGCGCCCGAGTAGTTGGTAAACATCAGTAAGTTATTGCCCATAAGCGAAAGCTTCAGGCTTTTTATGTAATTGTTGTTCTTGAAATTGATGTTGTAACCCAAGGCCAAATAATCGAGGCGTACAAACGATGCATCTTCGATAAACTCGTCGGATGGAACAGTAAACTGTCCGAAGAAACCTTCGTCCATGTATTTGGTTGCGCTTTCCATAATGTTGGCATCGGGGAAGAATATCGGCGACGAGAAATATGCCCTGGTGTGGTTATATACTTGTTGTCCGAATAACCCGCGGAACGAGAAATCCAAGGTCCAGTTATCGAAGAAAACAAAATTATTCGACCACGATAATTCCACATCGGGAGTTGCATTACCAGCAATATAACGGTCTTCGATGGTTAACATTTTACCGGCTTTTACCGAGTCGGGTTCTGTTTCTTTTTCTTTCACCTTATTTAGGTACAATGCATCACCTTTGTCGTCAATTCCGGCAAATTCGTAAAGAAAGAAATCGCCAATGCCTTGTCCCGAGTCAACAAACATGGTCCAGTTATCGCCACCAACAATACCTTGCCCCGAAATCCAACCTTGTTTTGAGTCGTTTTCGGTCCAGAATTCGCCAAGGTCGGTAATTTTACCAATGTTACGCGATGCACCCAATGTTGTTTTCCAGCTCATTGCTTTGCTGTCAACAACATGTGCGGTAACATAAAATTCAACACCTTTGTTGGTCATCGATCCCGAGTTGGCCCAAGTTTTTGGGTATTTATTGGGAGGTACAGGCACCGAATATTCGTTCAACATGTTGGTTGTATTTTTACTGTACAGCTCTAAGCTACCCGAAATGCGGCTTGCAAAGAATCCGTAATCGATACCAAGGTTATATTCAGCAGTTTGTTCCCATTGCAAATTAGGGTTGGCGTTGCGTTGTGTTGACCAAACCAGAACTGGGTTACCCGAAATTGGGTCGGTTACAACATCACCCGGATCGAAAATACTTCTGCTGAAGTACGATCCAAACGATTGGTTACCCGAAACACCATAGCTGGCCCTTATTTTAAATTGGCTCAACCAGTCGGCATCGCTCAGGAAGCTTTCGTTTTGAACATTCCAGCCCAACGATGCAGTAGGGAAGATACCCCATTTATTGTTTTCACCAAATTTAGACGAGCCGTCGGCCCTTAACGAACCTCCTATGTAATATCTATTGTCGTAGTTATAAGCAAATCGTCCAAAGAAACCAATCAGACGCGACATGTTGGCTTCAGAACTCGCATCGCCGTAAACTAAGTCGAGGAATGATTTCATATTATCGGTTCCTACGGTTGCCGATTGTGAGTTGCGTGCATTCAAACCGAATTTCGAGAAGTCGTTTTCTTGCCACGAATAACCGGCTACAGCATCGAGATTATGAACCTCGCTAATTGTTGTGTTGTAATTCAAAGTAGCTTCGAGTGTTTTTTGTGTACTCACTTCGTAGTATCGTTGGCCTTCGCCACTGTCGTTTCCTTGTCCGGCATAAATTCCTGTTGGCCTGAAATAGGTATATTCTTTATCGCTCGAAAGGTAGCTCGAAGCGATTTTAAAATTGAGGCCTTTGGCAATTTCGTAGTTGAGCGAAAGGTTGCCCAGCATTTTTTTACGTTGGTCCATGCGGGTTTCATCGTTCAAAATCCCCAGCGGGTTAATGTAGTCGAAACCGCGGTTATCGTTTAACCTTTGGTAAGCAATCGA
The DNA here is from genome assembly GCA_035380005.1 of Prolixibacteraceae bacterium. Lineage (GTDB taxonomy): Bacteria > Bacteroidota > Bacteroidia > Bacteroidales > Prolixibacteraceae > Roseimarinus. The sequence goes on from DAOSWJ010000190.1 coordinate 4,978, forward strand.
TCCGTCTTCGTTATGTGTAGGGTCGGTTGGGTTGCGCCTGTAAGTTTGATAAATAATGTCGTCGCGCGAGTTGGAACCCAGTTGTACCAAATGGTCTTCTTCAAAAGTAACGTTAATACCCCCTTTAATGGTCAGCTTGTTGTTTAAAGCTTTGTGGCTTACGTTAAGTGTTCCAATGGTACGGTTGCGCGATGAATTGTTAATGATACCTTCGTTATCTTGGTTCGAAACCGAGGCGTAATAAGTACTTTGTTCGTTGCCGCCGCTCAGGCTAATGTTGTATTGCTGGCTGATAGCTGTACGATAAATTTCGTCTTGCCAATCGGTTTCGGCGCCACCATCAACAAAAATATTGTCGAGTTCGTATTTGGTAGCATATTCTTTATACTGCTGAGCCGAAAGGAGGTCGATTTTGTTGGCCAGCTGGTTAACAGAAGTGGTTGAACTTACACTTAAAGTGCTGGCTCCCGATTTTCCGCTTTTGGTGGTAATAATGATAACACCGTTGGCACCTTGCGAACCGTAAATAGCAGTTGAGGCAGCATCTTTTAAAATGTTGAACGATTCAATATCGCCGGGAGCTACCATGTTGGGATCGGCACCTGGTACACCATCGATCACATAAAGTGGGTTGGTGTTGGTTGCACCGCTGATACCGGCACTGCCCCTAATTTTAATTTTGGCATCGTCGGTTGGGTTGCCGCCACCTTTTGTAACAACAACACCCGAAGCTTTACCCACAATGGTTTGAAGCGGGTCGGTAAGGGCTCCGGTGCTCAATTCATCGGCAGTAATATGCGATACTGCACCGGTTTTATCGGTTTTACGCTGTACGCCGTAACCAATTACGATTAACTCGTCGAGCTGCTCATATTCCGATTCAAGTGCTACATTAACAACTTGTTCTCCGGTAATTTGCTGCTCAAATGTTTTGTATCCGATAAACGAATATACAAGTGTTGAACCCACTTGAGCTTCAATTTTGTAATTTCCGTCGAAATCGGTAGCAGTACCTATAGTTGTGCCTTTTATTACTATCGACACGCCAATAAGTGATTCACCTGTAGTTTGGTCGGTAACAGTACCCGAAATCGACACCGACTGTGCAAATGCCATTTGGGATATGCCCATTACCAACAAAACCAAATAAATCTGAATTCTTTTTTTCATCAGTTAGTAATTTAAATTATTAAATACCATAAGTTCAATTCTCAAAACATGCGTTGTAATCACCTTCAAAAATTGCAGTTTTCCGATGAACTTGGGTGCAATATAAAGCATTTTCAAGTTAATGTCGAGCCCTAAAAATCAGGTTTGACCAACATTTTCAATGCAAACGAATTCGCAAACGTTTGCGGAAAACATGTTTTACAACATGGTGTAAATTATACACATTAGAATTTAGCATCTAAAAAATGATACAATTCAATAAGAGTACTTCTTTTTGTTTAGTTAAAATATTTACCTTTATGCATTGATAAAAGCAAAATATGAGAAGCAGTCAAGTAACCATAAAAGACATTGCACGCGAGTTGGGCATTTCGCCTTCTACTGTTTCGAGAGCACTAAAAGACCATCCCGATATTAGTACTTATACCAAACAGGCTGTTAAAGAGTTGGCCGAAAAGCTAAGCTATCAACCCAATGCCATTGCCCTAAGCTTAAAGCATTCGAAGAGTTTTACCCTTGGGGTAATTATTCCCGAAACGGTACATTTTTTCTTTTCGTCGGT
>DAOSWJ010000191.1:0-6634 GCA_035380005.1 Prolixibacteraceae bacterium
CAAAAGTAATCGACAAAGATAATTTCAGGGAATTTGTAATTGTTAGCGAAACTTAACACTTTTTATTACAGCAACTTTTCCCTGCTGTCGATCAGCTCATTGAGCTTAACCATTTCTTTTCTGAAAAATAGAAAAACAATAATAGCAGAGGTAAAATCGGCCACCGGCATCGATAACCATACGCCATCGAGCCCAAAAAACATAGGAAAAACCACAAGCAAAGGTGTAAGAACAATTACTTGCCTTAATAATGATAGCAACATGGCCAACTTAGCTTTACCTGTTGATTGAAAATAGTTTCCGACTACAATTTGAAAACCGGCAAAAGCACTGGTTGCCATGGCCATACGTATTCCACGCACACCAATATCGTAAAGCGTATCGTCGGTTGAATTAAACATTTTAACAATCACACCCGGGAAAATTTGAACAATTAAAAAACCAGCAAAAGCAATTAATGAAGCTATTTTAATGCTGTTAAATAGTGTTTGCTTTACCCTGTCGTACTGTTTTGCACCAAAATTATATCCAATAATTGGTTGAGCTGCCATATTAACCGCCACCACACACATAAAAATAAGCGACATTACACTCATTAAAATACCGTTAGCAGCAACAGCTATATCGTTACCATATTTCACCAATTGGGTATTAAATAAACCATGCACTACACTTGCAGCCAATTGCATAGCAAACGGAGCCATACCAATTGCAACAATACCTTTAATAATGCTCCATTCGAGGCGCATGTATTTAAAATGCAGATGCACAACCGACCGTTTTTGAACAAAATGCAAAACCACCCAAACACACATCAGCATCATTGAAATTACTGTAGCCCAAGCAGCGCCTTTAACCCCCATTCCAAAACCAAAAATAAAAATTGGATCAAGAACAATATTGGCACCGGCACTGATCAGCATCGAATACATGGCTACACGTGCATTCCCTTCGGCACGTATAACATTATTTAACGAAAAACCTACCACTTGAAAAATCACAAAAGGGAGAATAATCATTAAATAATCATGTGCATAACCAATGGTTTCGTCCGATGCTCCAAACACTCGCAATAAGGGATCTTTAATCAACAAAGTAAGAATCGAAACAAAAATGGAAACCAACAACATAAGCGACAAGCCATTGGCCAGGGTTCGTTCTGCCTTTTCGCCATTTTTTTCACCCAAACTAATTGAAACCATAACACCTGTGCCAACACCGAACAGCATCCCAAAAGCCATCATAATAAGCATAATGGGGAAAATAATACTTAGCCCCGAAAGCGCCTCGGCTCCAACACCTTGACCAATAAAAATCCGATCGACAATATTGTACAAAGAGCTTACTATTACACTTACAAAAGCAGGCCAATAATATTTTTTGATTAACAGTCCAACCTTAGCGTTTCCAAGTTCGTGTGAATTATCCATGAAAAAGATTTATTTAAGGTGCAAATGTATGATTAATGGATTAATGCAAGAAACGATTGCTCAGAAATAATGTTCACGCCCAAAAGGGTAAACTGCCCCAATATTAATAAATTCAACTATTTAACTGATTTATAGGTTAAAAATAAATAATTAATTGAATCTTTGTAGATTATATTTTCAAAACGATTTTCAATAAGATTTTTATCATGATAGAAAAAAAGCAAAACAACTGTACCTCACCCGACATCACAAAGTTAAAATCAGTAGTTATTGATAGCAGAACAAGGATCTATATTCCTATGGAAATGAGCTCCGAAGAAGCCAAGGATCGATATTGGGCGAATCGTGGAGTACCACGTCCTGATGCAGTAAAGGCTGAATAATTACTGGAAAAATCTCAAAAATAGATTTTCCACGACCCGATTGGGAAAAATCCCATTTGGTATATGTTTACCATTTCACCACTGGCTTCATCGTATCGCTGTGTAAAGATATTTTTATGGCCAGTAAGGTTTTGCACATCGAAAGACCACTCTTGAGTAATGCGATTTAAGTTTTGCCTGAACGAGATTCGCAGATCGGTTCTGAAATAATCTTTGTATTTATTATTGTACGCCCGGCTGAAATCGTACACCTCGGTTTGTATTCGATGCGAATTTTCTAAATCGATGGGAACATAACGCTTACCTCCTGCCCAAACACTTTTTATACTTATGGCAAGCACATCGTTTTTGATGGGCAACTCATATCCAGCCAGAAAGTTCAGCGTGTGTTTGCCGTTAAATGCGGAATTACGCCAAACATGGTCGCTTGCACGATATTTTGAATCGTAAATTGAGGCCGTAAGTAAAAAATAAAAATTCTGGCTTAGGTATTTCTCCAGCGTAAACTCTATTCCCGTATTTTTCCCCAGTCCTGCATTTATTAGGCTATCGGTGTTTTCGTTGTGAAAATTTGCTCCGTAGTTCGACATGCTGAAAGTTGAAGCTTTCTCTTCTACAGCAATATCGAACAAATGTTGGTAATAAGCTTCCATTTTGAAACGCAGGTTTGGCGCAATTGTCCAATCGTAGCCGGCAACAAGTTGATGACTTTTCGATAAACCCAGGTTTTGGTTGGTAAGTGCATATTCTGCGTTGCTATTGTTAATTGGTGTTTGTACAAAATATACCAACATGGGTTGAGTTTGACCGTGCAAGCCATAACCAAGGCTCAGTCGATGTTTGCGATCCAATACGTAGCTCAGGCCAGCACGTGGTTCGAGGCTTTTGCTTTTGTTCAAACCAAACAACTGCCCGTGCAGTCCATAGTTGAGCGAAAGTTGTTCCGACAATCGGTTAATCAATTGAATATATGCCTGATACAGCATAGTATTGCCGTTGGTATTGCTTCCTGTAATATAGTACTTTTCATTATCGAGATATGTTTCGTCGAAATAGTCAAAATCGATACGCTTTACATTTACACCTGCCTGTAAAGTGCTGTGTGCACTATATTTTAATATATATTTTGACGAAAGAGTGGTGTTGATTTCGTTGTAATCTTCGTTGTAAAAGTTGAAATTTTCTGGTTCCATAATTCTATCGACATTCGTCCCCATATTTGAATAACTTACTGACAACGAAGATTCAATGCGACTTTTTTCCGAGAAGAAATATTTGTGCGACAGTCCAAGCACCCCCATTTTCGATCCATTTTTCACATGTGTGCCGGGTAACATTTCCGATGTCCACCCTGTGATGTTTCCTTCGAGCGAGTCGTTTTTGCTTTTGAGCGTAATGGAACTTATTCCTCCAACGCCAATAAGCGAAAATGTGCCCATTTTTTTTGTGGGCATAAACACTTTTACCGAAACATCAGCATATTTCGGAATTCCGCCCACATCGAACATTCCCATGGCGGCCATTAAATCCATCATGGAGTACCTGAAATTAATCATGTACGAGCTGCGTTTGCTTCTCGAAATAGGCCCTTCGGCACCCATCTCGAAACCGTTAAAGCCCATTGCTCCAATAAATTCGTGTTTATGCTGATTTCCGTTACGCATTTTCAGGTCAAATACCCCCGAAAGCGCATTACCAAATTCGGCAGGATAAGCTCCTGTAAAAAAATCAGAATTAGCCAGCTGATTGTTATTGAGCATATTGATGGGGCCGCCGGTTGTTCCCATCGATCCAAAATGGTTAGGATTTGGAATGGTAATGCCATCAAGGCGCCAGAGCAAACCACAGGGCGAGTTACCTCGAATGATGATATCATTCCGTTGATCGCCAGCTGTAACCACACCCGCAAAATTTGATGCCATACGAGCCGGGTCGCCCCAGCTGCCTGCATATTTATTCGATTCTTCAACGGTGAATGTACGGGCACTAATGAGGGCAAATTCATTGATGAGCTCGTCCTTTTTGTTCGCTTTCACAACAATTTCATTTACCGTTTCAACTTTTTCGGTCATGGCTGCTTCAAACACCAGATTTTTTGCCGAAGTAAGCGACACATGCTGCATGGAAAGTTTTTCATAACCTACCAAACTGAATTCCAAGTCAAAACGACCTACAGGAATATTCTCAAATTGAAAATTTCCGTTGGCATCGCTCACCGTTCCAAAGTTATTGCCATTAACACTTGCAACAATATTTACACCGGGTAAGGTGGTATGCGACTGCTTGTCGATAACGCTTCCGTAAACCTTCCCGCTTAGTGTTTGAGCGTTAAGATAAGAGCATAGAATTAGCATCAGGCTTAGCACAAGGCTAGCCTTAAAATCAATTTTCATACGATTTTTGTTTAGTTTTTAAAACTTGAGAATGTTCGTTTGTTCTATTTCTTTATCCACATCATAAAGTCCTTCATGTTATTGTAACTCACAAGAACTTCTTCGTCGAAACTGGGATTCAGAATTATTTTCAGCCTGCTTTTCGAAAAAGGGATCATCTCCTTTATGGCTGAAACATGGGCAATTATTTTTCGGTTTAGTCTAAAGAAATTATAGCTATCAATTTGTTTTTCAATTTTTTCAAGTGTTTCGTCGAGCAGCAGGTTTTCGTTCTTGTGCGTGCGGATAAAAACACTTCCATCGAGTGCATAGAAATAGGCAATCTCGGTATTGTTTACTATGCGTAGTTTTTTCCCTGCATTGCTAACAAAGCGTCTCTTGAGGTTTAAGCTGCCTAGTGAAAGCGAATTCAATGTATTGATTAATTGAGATATATCAGTTTTTCCCAGCGTGAATTGTTTGAATTTATCGATGCTTTTTGTCAGTTCGTCTTTGGCGATGGGTTTAAGCAAATAATCGATTCCATTGTGTTTAAATGCTGCAATAGCGTACTTGTCGTAAGCTGTAGTGAAAACAACAGGGCATGTAACATTCACCTGATCAAATATTTCGAAGCAAAGACCATCGGCTAAATGGATATCTAGAAAAATCAGATCGACCGGATTTGCCTTCAAAAAAGCAACCGCATCGTTAACCGAAGCAATAAGTGCCAAAACCTGAATTTCGAGATCTATTTGGGCAATAAATTGCTCCAATTGCCTTGCCTGCGGTTGTTCGTCTTCAATAATTAATACCTTCATTCACTTATAATTATTGGAATTTCAACAATAAATTCATCATCGGTTTTAAACACCGAAATACTTTTGCCTGCAAACCCTGCATAACGTAACTCCAGATTTTTCAACCCAATTTTGGTAGAATTCCCGATTGGCCGAGGCTGCAAATTGTTCTTCATAAGCAACACCATTCGTTCGGCATCCGAAACTAAGCTAATCACCAGCGGACAGGCCGAAGAAGTTGTGTTGTGCTTCAAGGCATTCTCGACAAGCATTTGCAAGCAAAGTGGCAGTACATAAGCCGAATGTAGTTTCGGGTCGATATTCATATTGAAGACAAAACCATCGGCGTATCGATTTTTTTGCAGAAACACATACGATTCGACAAAAGCCAGCTCTTCGGCAAGTGTAACAATTTGGTTATTATCAACTTCGAGTAGATATCGATAAATTTTTGAAAACTCGTTCACATACACAACAGCCTTATGCCGATCGGTATTGATTAGCGACGAGAGCGTGCCCAAACTGTTGAACAAGAAATGTGGATTAACTTGATTTTTAAGTGCTTCGAATTTCGATTGAATATTTTCTTTTTCGAGATCGGCCACCCGAGTAAGTTCCTTCTTCCACAAAAAGAAAAGATTAACAGCTTCGTGGATAAGTACCGAAAAAACGAAAACCAGAAGAATAACCAGGTGGAAATTTTTGTTCCGTTGCCAGTAATCTGTGGTAGGCCCATCAACAAGCAAATTAATGAGGAAAACCAACCATATAATTAGGGTTGTAAACACCAGAATATAAGCTATTACGATGAGAATGTGCAGTATCGGACTTTTACTCCACGGAAAACGCTTCCATAAAATGAACCCAAAACTGCGCGATAGGTACCACGAAACTGCCGTTACAAGAACTGAAATAATCAACACTAAATAGAAAGAAGAATCGCTTGATTTGATGCCGAACAAAATAGGAAAACCAATTCCGGCAAGCAGAATGCCAAAAACCATGAGCCAACGATCGTTGAAAAGCTCGTTGCTTTTTGAATTTTGTTGGTTAGTACCGATTATTGGTTTCATTTCAAAATGTTTTATGCTATAATTCAGCAACAAACTTAAAACATGAAAGTAATGAAATAAAATAAAAACTAACGAAATGGGAAAATAATAAAATGAAGTGGGTTATTTCCTATTTGAAAATGTCCCCTTCTATCCTCGTCTGCTTATCTCGCGTAAAGCTTCGTAGTCCAACAGGCGGATATCTTTTTCTTCCAAGACAATCAACCCATCTTTTTCGAAGCTCTTCAGCAATTTCACCGCACTTTCGGTCGATGTGGCGGCAAAATCGGCCAAATCTTTTCTCGAAAGCAACTGAAATATTTCGTTGTTTTCGCTTTTTAGGCTGTCGATATAAAGCAGTGTTTCAGCCATTCGACCGTTCATTTGCTTGTAAAGTAAGGTGGTCAGCTTTTCATACAGGTTAGAGTTTTGTTCAATGTAGCGGCGCACAATGTGGGTGGTGAATACGCCATTCTGCATACAAACCTGATTAATGGCTTCCTTTTCAACCAAAAATACTTGGCAATCGGTTAAAGCCACCGACGAGTAGTTAAAAGTATTGCTTTGAAAAATAGCCGACAAACCAACGAATTCACC
>DAOSWJ010000192.1:0-6627 GCA_035380005.1 Prolixibacteraceae bacterium
TATTTTATGGCAAAAACAGTTTCGTAGTTGTCACCTTTTTCATCGGCCCACTGTAAGCTGTTTTTACTTACAAACGGATAGTTCTGAACTTTTGAATAAGGCCATAAGTTGCGAAAATCGGGAAGCAAATCGTGTCCGCTATTATTAATGCAGTCTTCTAACCAAGCAATCACATCGGTTTTAGTTACTTTTCCCCCATCGGGCAATTCTATTTCAGTTTTACCATAATAGCCAGTATAGAACAAGAACATACGAGCCATTAAAGCTTCGGCTGCCCATTTAGTAGCATGACCAAGTTCGCTTGCCGGTATGTTTTGGTATTTAACAGCAGGCAATAAATCGATGGCAGTTTTCAAATCCTGAGCAATTTGTCCGTACATTTCTTCAGGTGTAGCTCTAGGCAAATTTTCTGGTACAGGTTCGGTTTTCAAAGGTACGGGACCGAAAAATTTTGCTAACCTAAAGTAAAAGAAAGCACGTAAGAAATAGGTTTCACCAAGAGCTTTGTTTTGTTCCGTTTCATCGGTGAATTCAGCTTGGTCGAAACGCTTAATGATAAGGTTTGTGCGCAAAATGCCTGGCCATGCCGAAGCAAATAAGCCCGAATAGTAATCGTTATCTACTAAAGTGAATGCGTCGGTACTGTGAAAGCCATCGTCGTTGTTGCCTCCACCACCAAAACGGTCGTCACTCATGAGTTCAGCTACGATAAACGGGTTGTTATTTCCTGCATCGATTCCTAATGCAGCATAAGCACCGGTTAATGCTTCGGCAATATCAGCAGGGGTTTTGTAGTAGCTTTCGTCTGATTTTTGGTACAGGTTTTTTTGGTCGAGAAAGTTCTCGGCACAACCTGCTGCCAGCATCAATACAATAATTACTGATAAATATTTTAACTTTTTCATTTGTTTCATTTTTTCATTAATTAGAAAGTAATGTTAGTTCCAATCATAAATGTACGAGCTTGCGGATAAAGACCAAGGTCGATACCTGAACCCCACGAGTCGGGAGCATAACCCACTTCAGGATCCATGCCCGGATATTTTGTGAAAGTGTACAAGTTGGTTGCAGCTACATATAGGCGAGCTTCTTTGAAGGGAACTTTAGATGAAAGTTTACTAAAGTTATAACCTACAGTAAGGTTGCTGATCCTGAAGAAGTCTGCATCGTGGATGAAGATGTCGGAAATGAATTGTGTATTACGATGAGCACCTTGAAACAAGCGTGGTAAGCGGTCCGAAGTGCCTTCGCCATGCCAACGACCTAAATCATATTCAGTAAAGTTATGACGGTAGCTGTCAATTGAACGGTAATTCATTGCCACTTGGTGACCAAACATTCCGTTTCCGGTTACATTTAAATAAAACCCTTTGTAGTCGAGGTTAATTTGTAAGCCCATAATAATTTTTGGGTGGGGGTTACCAATCATTACTTTATCTTCATTATCGATAATTCCATCACCATTTTGATCAACAAATTTTACGTCACCCGGTAATTGTTGTTGAGCTTGCTGCCTTCCGCTATAGTAAGGCTCTCCAGCTTTGTCAGCACCTTCAGGACGAACCCATGCATCGGCTTCGGCTTGGTTTTGAAAGATGCCATCGGTTTCAAGCCCCCAGAAATAACCAATTGGGAAACCTGCTTCGGCGCGATAAAGTTCAGAACTTTGTCCTTGGCTCAAAACATGCGAAGGACCACGGTAGATGCTGTCTTCGCTTGGTATTTCAAGCACTTCGTTTTTGTTGTAAGCCATGGTGAGTGTTGCGTCGTATTTGAAATCGTTGTTGCCGTCGATCCAACGAACCATTCCTTCAAGACCGGAGTTGCGAACTAAACCGCCGTTTACCCATGGTGGGTTAGTTCCGTCCATCGATGAGGCAATTTTTTCAACCAACCAGTCTTTGGTGTCTTTCCGATACCAGTCGAGTGCTACTTGCATGCGGTTGTTGGCAAAGTTCATGTCGAGACCAAAGTTTGTTTGTTCCGATTTTTCCCATTCAATAAGTGGGTTAGGAACCTGCGATGGAGTAGAACCTACTGTGATTAGTGATTTGTCGGGGCCAAAAAAGTAATTAACACCGGTAATGTCAATTGTCGATAAGTAAACAAAATTGCGACCAATATCTTGGTTACCGTTTTGTCCCCAGCTGAGGCGTAACTTAGCCATATCGATAAACGAAACATCTTGCATGAAATCTTCGTTTGAAATAACCCAACCAGCCGATGCCGAAGGGAAGCTGCCCCAACGGTGTCCACGAGCAAAATTCGACGAAGCATCGTAGCGTAAAACCATTGTAGCTAAGTATTTCTCACTGTAGTTATACGATAAACGGCCAAAATAAGATACCATAGCCCAACCGTAGGAATCTCTTCCTCCAAAACTAGCCAATGCTGCATTTTCAGCATCAAGTGGATCGAAGTTGTCGAGATATGCATATTCGGGATCGTTGAAAACACTTTTTTCATTTGATCCGTATATGTTTAGTGTCGATGTGTTTTTGATGAACTCATTACCAATTAAGGCTGAAATGTTACTGTTGCCTAAATTGAGGTTGTAACCAATTGTGTTGGTCGATGTCCAGGTAAAACCTTGAAACATTTCTTGACGAGCATAATCGTTGGCTGCATTACTAACATCGCTCAAAGCATAAGCAGGTCTCCATTGTCTCGAAGAGCCATACCAGTTATTAACACCAAATGATGAACGAATGGTCAGGTTGCGAACTGGTTCAATGTTCAAGTAAGCATTTCCAATAATGGTGTTGTTGTTATTGGTGTTCCATTTTGAATTATAAACCATGCTGGCAACAGGGTTTGCTTCTTGAGTGTTCCATTTTATTGCATAATGGTATGGATAAGCTTTGTCGTCTTCGTCTTCGGCATACATTGGCAGAAAAGGGCTTGCAACCACCATGTTGTGAACGTCGCTCAAATAGATGTTGCCGGTGCGGATTGTTGGTTTCTTCTCGTTGGTAAATGTGAAGTTTTCACCAAAAACAATAATATTGCGGCCTGCACTTTTCATCAGCACATGTTCGCTGTTAAAACGAAGGTTGATACGTTTGTAGTCGTTATTGGCTTGCTTACCTAGAATACCTTGCTGGTTTAGGTACGAAGCACCCATCGAAAATGTTGAAATATCGGAACCCCCTGTAACGTTGATCGAGTGGATTTGTACTGGAGCATTTTTATCGGTTATTTCTTCGAACCAATTTGTTCCTTGCCATTCGCCGCTTTGAATTTTATCCCAATTGGGAACTTGTTCTTCAAATTTGAAGGGAGCAGCACCTGCATTTTGGTTGGCTTCCTGAACAAGTTCGGCGTATTGTTGTGCATTGAGTAAGCCCGGGCCTTTGTAAACATTTTGCAAACCATAGTAAGCGCTGTAGTTTACAGTAGGTGTTTTGCTTGCACGACCTTTACGGGTGGTAACCAATACAACACCGTTTGCACCCCTTGATCCGTAAATTGCTGCCGAAGCAGCATCTTTCAAAATATCGAGTGATTCGATATCAGAAGGGCTTAAATTATCAATACTCCCAACAGCCACACCATCAACAATGTAGAGCGGGTTGTAGTTGCCTGTAGTACCAATCCCCCTGATGAAGATCTTGTTTCCCGATCCGGGTAAGCCGCTGTTTTGGGTAATACTTACCCCAGGCGACATACCTTTCAAAGCATCCATTGTGCTCGAGGTATTCAGCTTCTGGATATCGTCGCCTTTTACGTTAAGGTTGGCACCTGTGTTAAGGCTTTTCTTTTGAACACCGTAACCAATGGCCACTACTTCGTCGAGCTGAAGCATGTCTTCCAATAGCGTAATATCAATACGGCTTTGGTTGTTAACTGATACAACTTGATCTAAAAAACCTACAAACGAGAATACCAATTCGGTGTCGTTGCCGGTAAGTTCAAGAGAGTAATTACCGTCAATGTCGGTAATGGTTCCAACTGTTGTACCTTTAATTACTACGTTCACACCGGGCAATGTGCCGCCCGATTGATCGTACACTGTTCCTGTAACTTGCCTGTTTTGTGCATATGCACTCATTTGGAAAGCCACGAAAACTACTAACAGCGAGGCAATTATTTTGCCTGTCTGTTTAATTAATGGATTTTTTAATTTAAACATAGTTTTAGGTTAATGATTTAAAATAACTTAAAAACATAATATAATAGTTATAGTTAGCCTATAATAAATTATTTTTTAATGTCTTATTTAAAATAGAAATTTGAATTGATAATTGCTTCTCAATTATTTTAAGGTTACTAAACGTTCAATGAACTTTTAGTAATTATTCGAAGTAGTTAGTTAGCACTTGCAAATATATTATAATATTGCAAAACAATAAAGGCTTGATCGAAAATATTGCGTATTTTTTACACCATCTGTTTTTCGACTTATTTATACAATATATTTATATGCTTGAAATTATTTATCGTGATGAATACCTGGTTGCCGTTAATAAGCCTCATGGGCTTTTGGTTCATCGTACCAAAATTGCAGCCGATGCCGATGTTTTTGCCCTCCAAATGTTACGCGATCAGCTTGGTGTGCAGGTTACGCCTGTTCACCGAATTGATAGAAAAACTGCTGGGGTGCTCATTTTTTCGCTCAATACCGACATTAACCGAGCAATGAATTTGTTGTTCGATGCATCGGCTGTTGAGAAAAGATACCTTGCTATTGTGCGGGGCTATACCCCCGATAGCGAAATTGTTGATTACCCTTTGCGTAAAGATAACGGATTGTTGCAGCAGGCTGTTACTGCCTATCGGACCATTGAGCGGGTTGAAGTGCCTGTTGCTTTTGGAAAGCACCAAACACAACGGTATTCATTGGTTGAAGTAAATCCTAAAACTGGAAGAATGCACCAAATACGGAAACATTTTAATCATTTACGGCATCCCATAATTGGAGATCGGCCTCATGGATGTAACAAACAAAATAAGCTTTTTAAAGAGAAATGGGGAATAACAACAATGATGTTGCATGCCTCCGAGCTTAGCTTTATTCATCCAATTACGGGCAAAATGATTATTATCGAAGCTGTTCTGCAACCCGAGTTTGTCAATTGCTTAAATGTGTTGGGTTTTACTTCAAGTATTTGATTTGTTTACTCGTCCAATAAATCGGGTCGTACCCTGCGGGTAATCTCAAACGACTGGTTTTCGCGCCATTCGTTAATCAATTTATCGTTACCCGAAAGCAAAACATCGGGAACTTTCCAACCGTTGTGGTTGGCTGGTCGGGTGTAAACCGGTGGGCTTAGCAACCCGTCTTGATGCGAGTCGGTAAGGGCCGAAGTTTCGTCCGATAAAACACCTGGTATTAGCCTTAAAACGCTATCGACAACAATTGCTGCTGCCAGTTCGCCACCGGTAAGCACATAGTCGCCTATCGATACTTCGCGGGTAATATAGTGGTCGCGTACACGCTGATCGACACCTTTGTAATGCCCACACAATATAATAATGTTCTCGGCTAACGAGAGTTTGTTTGCTTCACGCTGGTTCCAAACTTTTGCATCGGGGGTCATGTATATTATTTCGTTGTAATTACGCTCTGCTTTTAATTTTAATATCAAGCTTTCTATAGGTTGTAGCATCATTACCATGCCGGCGCCACCACCAAATGCATAATCGTCAACCGATTTGTGTTTGTCGGTCGAATAATCGCGTATGTTATGTAGGCAGATTTCGGCCAGCCCTTTTTCCTGGGCCCTTTTTATCATTGAATGGTTAAAGGGGCTTTCAAACATTTCGGGGAAAATGGTCAATATATCAATTCTCATGATTTCAATTTTTTGCAAAAGTAAACTATTCGCAATTATTTTCCCATTTGTTTTTAGGTAACAATAGGTGCAAAATATACATCGATTAGCTGCTAGGCAGGTTTCATTAGTTTTTTTTCGGTAAAAATGGCATTGTTTTTTTGCTGTTTCGGAAAATTTGTCTGTGAATTTTGAATAAAAGGATCAATTTGTCTTATTTACTAAGTGAGGCGCCATATTTGATATGAAGAAAAAAAATAACTAGAATATTAATATAAACGATCGAATGATCAAATAAAAAAGGAGATAACAAAATGAACTTAGCAAGCATTAATTATCCGTATTACAGGTTTTATAGAAAACCTGAAGCATATACCCGTAGCGAAGTTAGTACAGCAGCGCAAAAGTGTAAAGCACCTGCTGTTAATATTGTCGAAAATGAAAACAATTTTGAACTTCAGTTTAGCGTTCCGGGCTATAAAAAGGAACACTTCAAGGTAAATAACGAAAACAAACGATTAACGGTAAAAGCTGTAGTTGAGCAAACCGAGACTAAAGCCAATTATTTTAAACGTGAATTTGAGGCATATTCGTTCGAGCGAAGTTTTGTTTTACCCGACGATGTTGTTAATGAGGCAATAGAAGCCCGTTACGAAAATGGTATTTTAAATGTAATTATTCCCAAAAAAGAAAAGCAAATTGAAGAAGAAAAGTTCGAAATAGCTATTAATTAAAAAACAAACTTTCAAATAAGAAGAAGCAACTTAATGAGTTGCTTTTTTTATATAAAACAGTGTAATATTGCAAAATATATAAAAAAATATTTGAGTATTATTTTAGAATAGCTACTTTC
>DAOSWJ010000193.1:0-6575 GCA_035380005.1 Prolixibacteraceae bacterium
ATTTCGAGTGGAGGGGTAACTGTTGAGCACGAAAAAATGCCCAAATTTGAAATAAAATCGCGGCTAATGTAATTACGGGTTAAAAACTCGTTACTAAACATGAGTATATCGCCACGGGGCGTATCGTTAGTAAGAACCTGATGAACCTGATCGACATTCACAAAAAAAACTATTTGTGGTTTAATTTCATACTCAACAAAATCGATATAATGAGTTCCGGTAGCATCTTTCACCAAAAGAATGGTATAAAACTCGTGCCTGTGAGGGGGATTCGGATCATTTTGGTGCAACAAATGGTTTTCTTCCATGGTTCGAAAAGCAAAAAAAACCTCCTCATCATTGTGCTTCAATATTTGTGTTGGAATATCTTTCATTGGTATTTTTTTGAAAAGAACAAAGATAGTACATAGTTGTTTTTGTGTACGAAAAAATGACTCAACAATTAAACCAGAAAAATATCAGTATTTATGGCGCTGATTTGTACTAAGTTTATTCGATTAAAAACTAAAAGAATATGGCAAAACTGGCAGTTGTAGCATTGGGAGGTAATGCGCTATTGCGCGACGACGAACAAGGATCGATTGAACAACAAGAGGCAAACACTTACGAAACCATTGAAAACCTTATTTTTTTGATCGAAGCTGGATACAACCTGGTTATTACCCATGGCAACGGGCCACAAGTTGGCAATATACTTATGCGCAACGATGCCGGCGAACAACTTTACGGCATTGTACAAATGCCCCTAAACATTTGTGTTGCCGACTCGCAAGGCGGTATAGGATACATGATTGAGCGTATGATGCGTAATGTATTGACCAATCATGGAATAAACAGGCAAATTATTACAATTACCTCGATGGTGTTGGTCGATCCCAACGACAAATCGTTCGAACACCCCACAAAACGTATAGGGAAGATTTACAATAAAGAAGAAGCTGAAAAATTAAACATTGAAAAAGGCTGGACTTTTAAACCATCAATTAAAAAGAACGGAGCCTATCGAAGGGTTGTTCCATCGCCAAGACCTCAGAGCGTGATTAACTGGCCGCTTGTAAAAGAACTAAGCCAAAAGGGTATTATTGTGATAACAGCAGGCGGCGGGGGCATACCGGTTTACTACGATGAACACAGCAACTTACGAACCGTAAACGGGGTTATCGACAAAGATTTAGCTTCGGCATTGTTGGCTCACCAAATTGGTGCAAACGAATTGTACATACTTACCGATGTTCCGTTTATTTATAAAGATTATGGATTACCTAGCCAACAAAAGCTCGAATTTTTAGACTTTTGCGATACTCAAAAGTACCTCAAAATGGGTACATTTGCCGAAGGAACCATGGAACCCAAAATAGTTGCAGCTCTCAATTTTATTGAAAACGGTGGCAATATGAGCATAATTACAGAAGCCAAGAAGCTGGCCGACAAATCGTTCGGTTCCAAAATCACAATGAAATACAATTAATTCATCATAACAAAATCAAAAAGCAAAAAAATGAATATATCACAAAAACACTTCTTAAAATTACTCGATTATTCAAGCGAAGAGATAAGCCATTTGCTCGATTTATCGCATCAATTAAAGACCGCAAAAAAAAATAAAACCGAAGAAAAAAGGCTCAGCGGTAAAAACATTGCTTTAATATTTGAAAAAACATCGACCCGAACACGTTGTGCATTCGAAGTTGCAGCTTATGATCAGGGAGCCAACGTAACCTACCTTGGTCCTTCGGGCTCGCAAATTGGCCATAAAGAAAGCATGAAAGACACTGCCCGTGTTTTGGGCCGAATGTACGATGCCATTGAATACCGCGGCTATGGTCAAACAATTGTTGAAGAGCTGGCAAAACATGCAGGTGTACCAGTTTTTAATGGGCTTACCGACGAATTTCACCCTACACAAATTTTGGCCGATTTTATGACCATGCAAGAACACTCGACAAAAGCACTCAACAAACTTAAATTATGCTACATTGGCGATGCCCGAAACAACATGGGCAATTCGCTTATGGTAGGATCGGCAAAAATGGGTATCGATTTTAGGGCATGTGCCCCAATAAATTGCCAACCAGCCCACGAGCTGGTTAAAACCTGCCAAAACATTGCAAAACAAAGTGGCGCATCGATTTTAATAAGCGACAATATTGACGAAGCGGTAAAAGATTGCGATTTTATTTATACCGACGTATGGGTATCGATGGGCGAACCCGAAAGTGTTTGGGACGATCGAATTAAATTACTTAAACCATATCAGGTAAACAGCAAATTACTTGAGAAAACCGGCAATAACGCGGTGAAATTTCTACATTGCTTACCAGCATTTCACGATAGTAATACAACTTTGGGAAAAAAACTATTCGAAAAATACGGACTTAACGGTTTAGAAGTTAGCAACGACGTTTTTGAAAGCCCTGCTTCAATTGTATTCGATCAAGCCGAAAACCGGATGCATACAATCAAAGCAGTAATGGTTGCTTTGTTAGCTGGCTAAAACCTTAGCGTTGATGAACCACTCCAATGCCGCTAACTTTCTTATTAACAACTGGGTTGCCGCGGTAACCAATTCGACCAACCCCCTCGATGGTTGCATTTAATTCGTTGGTTGCATAAACCGAAGCATTTCCTACGCCCGAAACCCGGCAGCTTACATTTTTAGCCGTAAGCCTGTCGGCATCAATATTGCCAGCACCTTCGCTAATTGCGACCAATTCGTCGCTAACACCTTCAATTTCGATATTAACGCCACCTTCGGCTTTTACCCTGATGTAATTGGCCTTAGTTTGCATATTCACATTTGCACCACCTTGAAAAACCATTTCAAGCCGGTCAACCTCGATATAGCCCAATGTTGATAGGTAAACCCCTCCTTCAACCCAAATATCATTGAGCTCTTTTACTGCAATTTCAAGTTTAATCTCGTCGGTGGTAATATTTTTATACCTGTTTTTCACATACAAACGGTTGTTTTCAACCCACACATCAATTTTATTGTGATCAGATTCGGACGCTTTAACTATAAGAGAAGGCTTATCGGCCTGAACAATTGACACATTGTAACCACCTGTTAACTTAATTTGGTCAAAATACTCAACTTTATAATCCTGTCCGGTATAGTTATTTTCGGCACGACTGTTCGATGCATTACATGAATTCAACAACATGGCCAACAATATTCCTAAATAAATTAAAACTGAACCTACTTTCATGACATCAATTTTTTGAATTAAACCGATACGAAAATACTCCCTAAAAGCAAGCTACACGAAGCCATATCGACCAAATTCATTTTTTTATCGGTAAAAACATAAAATCGAAGGTTCAAGAATTAAAATAATTGGTGAGTTTTTTAAGATAAAGCGAAGTATAAAGCAGAATAAGCAACACAACTATAATCGAAAAAATATCCATTATCGATGAATTTGCTCTATAATTCAGAAAGAAAAAAGCAACAACAAATGCTGGAATATTCATAAACAATAAGATGTTCGCATAAATTGGCAGCAACTTTTTCTCGAGTCTGTTCACTATATAGAATACTATTGCACCGACAATAATTGCCAAAGCCCCTTCAAAAAAATTGCGCGATGTTAGTTGAAGAATTCCAAACAAAACAGGGATCAAAGAAAAACCGTAAAATATTCGACACAAACTTTTGAAAATTGCAAAGGTATAAGGTTTGGTGGCGCCAAGCGGGAACAAACTTCGCGTTTGCAGTTCTTGGGGCATAAACTCAGGCTTGTTCAAATCTTCGATATCGGAAATAATGCCTCGTTTAAATGCCTCCCTGATCGCATCCTTAACTGCCTGTTGTTTAAAATGTTCACGATAACGCAAAATCGAAATAATTTCATCATCGCTAACCTCTTTCAACCTATACTCAAACGATTCATTATTATTATCGATATCAGATTTGTTGGTCATACAAGTTCATTTTTGGCTAATTTCTTAAAATATTTTCAAAAAACAGCTTTCTGGTATAGATATTTTTAAAATCGATTTGTAGATTTAACTGCACATTTTATAATTGCAAAAAAGTTTGTAAAACCTGCGAGCATGTTCGTATAATAGCTAAAAAAACTGGGAAAAGCACATGCATCTTTTTCCATTATGATAATAAATTGTAATACACATGAACAACTTTGTCTTTTACAATCACACAAAAATTTTATTTGGCAAAGGTCAAATATCGGCAATAAGCGATGAACTGACCGACGACTCAAAAATTTTACTGGTATATGGAGGCGGAAGTATTAAAAACAATGGCATTTACGACCAGGTAACAGAAGCGCTTAATGGATTCGAGTACTACGAATTTGGGGGCATTGAACCCAATCCCAGTTACGAAAAATGCATGAAAGCAGTTGATTTTGTCAATGAGAACGATATTGATTTCATTTTGGCAGTTGGTGGTGGTTCAGTTATCGATGCAGCAAAGTTTATAGCAGCTGCTGCAGTTTACGAAGGAGAAGACCCATGGGACATACTTGCCCATAACGAGCCGGTTGAAGATGCTTTGCCAATAGGCACAGTGCTCACACTTCCGGCCACAGGAACCGAAATGAATGGGAACTCAGTAATTACAAGGGCTGAGTACAAAGAAAAGCTGTCGTTTACTTCAGCCTTGGTATTGCCATTATTTTCGGTACTCGACCCCGAAGTGATTGCTTCGCTTCCAAAAATTCAAATTGCAAATGGCATAACCGATGCATTTATTCATGTTATTGAACAATACCTAACTTACCCAGTAAATGCAAAGTTACAAGACCGCATGGCCGAAAGCATTTTGCTTACATTAATTGAAGAAGGGCCCAAAGTGCTTCAAAACCCTGCCAATTACGATGCCGGAGCCAATTTTATGTGGTGTACAACAATGGCCCTTAATGGGATTATCAAATCGGGTGTACCCGAAGACTGGTCAACACACCAAATTGGGCACGAGTTAACTGCACTACACGGTATCGACCATGCCCAAACACTGGCTATTGTACTGCCCGGTGTAATGAAAGTAATGAAAGAATCAAAAAAAGATAAAATTATTCAATATGCTGAACGTATTTGGCAAATCGAAAATACAGACACAAATACAACTATTGAAGAAGCTATTGCCAAAACTGTAGCTTTTTTCGAATCGTTGGGCATAAAAACAAAACTTAGCGATTACAAAATTCCGGTTACCACTATTGAGGAAATTGTTGAACGCATGGAAGAACGCGGTTCGATAAATATTGGTGAAAACAAACTGATTGGTATCGATGAAATAAGGAAAATATTGAAAAACCGATTTTAATATTAAAAATCATATCAGAGGGTTTTGTCATTTACTTTTTTTGGGCAAAACCCTTTTTTTATTTCTCAATGTTCCGGGTGTATATCCAAAATAGTTTTTGAAATTACGAATGAGCGTACCGGCAGAAGCATAACCAACTTTTTCGGCAATTGCTTCAAGGGTTAGCTTTTCATCAATATCCATTTCGATATGCTTTTTTGCTTCTTCAACACGATATTTATTAACAATATCGCTAAACGAACAATCAAAAAATTCATTCAACACACGTGACACATAGGTTCGATTAGTGTTTAAATGCTCACATAAAGCACTAATCTTCAAATCTTTCAGCCGATACAGCTTCTTTTTTTCGAAAGCATCAATAATGCGTTGCATAAGTAATTCAACCTCAACTTGCATTTCCTCGTCAAAATCAACAACTTTGTTTACCATGTTTTGTTTGCCTTCATTTTCAACATCGATATTAAAATCGTACACCGAGTGTCGCTGCATATGACCTAAATAACCTATCAGAAACAACAATACCGAAAAAATACAAGCCGGCACAAACAACAAAACACTATTTACAGCAAAATATGCCCTACCTAAAATATTGGCCATTGATGTCATTAAAGCAGTAATTGCAAATATCAATATTGTCCATTTTGCCCAATCGACACTTCGACCTTCTAAATTTGAATAAAACTCCTTAAGCCTCGATTTATAATTTCTGATTAAAAGCAAACCGCGCCAAAGCACCCAAGCCACCTGTAAAAACATAAATATTCGGCTAAATCCAAAAATAAAATGTTGTAACTTCCAATATTTACCACATTCTGAACCAGTCTCAAAATCTTGATATAAAAAGTGTTTGATGTAGCCAGTTGGATTTTCCATTAAACAATAAACAATTACCATGGCAACCGAAAATATAAAAGGAACTACAAAATGCCAAAGCATTTTCAACTCGTATTTATTGTTTACTGTTAGTAGTTTAATGTACCAAAAAAATAAAGGATAAACCGAAAGCGTAGCAAAAACATAAATTGGATCGAAGAATAAATACAGTTCAATTTGCTTCGAAAAAAAAATTGCATGCGATAAATACACAACAAAAGCACCTATCATAAACATGCCTAAAAAATGCTTTGCTTTATTCGACTTGCCGGGTACCAACAATAACAAAATAGCCCAAAATAAGGACACAAACATTGGTGAGAAAATCGCTACATTGTAAACAAAACTCATAATCAACGAATTAATTATTTATCATAAAAACAAAAGCATGAAAAAATTTACGATTTGC
>DAOSWJ010000194.1:0-6572 GCA_035380005.1 Prolixibacteraceae bacterium
TGTTAGCAACAGGCTCGTCGCTCGAAATAAGTTATTACGGATTATTGCAAAAAGGGATGCCTAAACACGTTCACCTTGTTGCAATTATTGCCAGCCAAGCAGGAGTAGACCATGTTATTAAGAAATTACCAGCAGCGCATTGTACGCTTTGGGTTGGAGCCATTGACCCCGATTTGAACGACAAAGCCTATATTGTTCCTGGTTTGGGCGATGCCGGCGATTTGGCTTATGGCGAAAAGCTCGACAATTAATCAATACTTATTATTCGGTCTCGGCTTCGGCTTTTGCTTGCATCTCTTTCTTCCATTTAAAGAAAAAGTCCATGATTTGAAATTCAATTTCCATTTGACCAGCAAACCATGGCAACCTGTTATTTAGGTTACAATAGAGCATAAATTCGTCGGCTTGTTTGCCCTGCAAACCCGTTAAACGTTCAATATTATCGAGATTGAAATATTTCGAGAATTGCATCCATTCTTCATTATTTTGAATAATGACCCTTATTTCGCGTTTTTGCTTTTCCTTTTTACTGGTATAATACTGGGCAAACGAAAGTGGCGAAACCAATGCAGTGTACCATGGCGGTTTTTCATTAAAAGCATCGCCTCGCAATTCAACTGGAATATCGAGTGGTTCGGCATCGGGCAAACCTAATCGTTCGCGCATATTTAGATTTTCAGTTACGGTAACTTCGTCGATTAAAAAACGCACAGGCTTAAGTACGATTTCGTAAAGTTGCTTGGGTGGAAATTCGCTGATGAACAGTTCTTCATCGACATAACCAACTGCTTTAATAATTAGGGTATCCTCGGTCGACATACGAATTGAGAACATGCCATCGACATTAGTTGTAGTACCCGAATGTGTTGCCGGGTTTACAACATGAGCAAACGATACCGGCTCGCCAGTTTCGGCTTCAACAACCTTACCCCTTATGTATACAATGTATAAATCGGGGGCTTGCGCCCTTGCAAAGCAAATTGCAGCAAAAAACAAAATGAATATGGCTATAACTTTTTTGTTCATAATGCATGTGTACTTGCAAAAATAAATTAATTACACCCCTATTGGTTCATAACAACAAAAATTAACCATCCGTTTAACAATATTTAGTTTTTAGAGCATAAAAAAAGCGGTTAAAAACCGCTTTTATAATTCATTGACAATTGCTTGCCTTATTTGTTCAAACTCATCGGGCGAAAGTTTCAATTTTGGATTGGCAAAATTGATATCTTGCTCACTTTGCATTGGCACCAAATGAATATGTGCATGCGGAACTTCGAGCCCCAATACAGCAACACCGACCTTTTTACAGGGCATAGCTTTCTTAAGAGCTAAAGCTACTTTTTTAGCAAAAGCCTGTAAACCAATATATGTTTCATCGTCGAGGTCGAAAATATAATCGACTTCTTTTTTAGGGATAACCAAAGTATGGCCTTTGGCCAAGGGAAAAATATCGAGAAATGCATAAAAACGGTCGTTCTCGGCTATTTTGTACGAAGGGATCTCACCATTAACTATTTTGGTAAAAATTGACGACATAACTTGTTGCAAGTTCAGTATTAAATTGAAATATCAATAATTTCGAAAGGAATAACCCCCGAGGGTACCTGAATATCGACCACATCACCAACTTTTTTACCTAGCAAACCTTTGGCAATTGGTGTGCCAATAGATATTTTACCGGCTTTAAGGTCGGCTTCATGTTCCGAAACAATGGTATATTTCATTACTGCATTGTTCTTCTTGTTTTTAATGGTAACAATATTCATAATTTGTACCGACGAGGTATCGATTTTCGACTCATCGATAATACGTGCATTGGCAATTTTTGCCTGAACCTGTGCGATACGCGCCTCGAGCATGCCTTGAGCGTCTTTTGCTGCATCGTACTCGGCATTCTCTGAGATATCACCCTTTTCAATTGCTTCGCCAATCTGCTTCGAAATAGCAGGGCGTTCAACTTTAACCAAATGATCCAACTCCTGCCTTAACTTTTTTAAGCCATCGGCAGTCATGTAAGTAATTCCAGACATAGCTCTTTAAAATAAATGGATTATGTATAAAAAAAATAGAATCCCGACCACTGGAGGGTCGAAATCCCAATATTGATGCAAAATTAATCTTTTTTTTGGATTTTCAACAATTCATTATATCACTCCTTAAAAAAACGGAGTGTTTTAGAACATCTTTTCACTAGTACTTTCTATTTAATAATTCAGAATAAACAACTGCTTGTTTAAGGTTAAAATGTTGTATTAAAGAATGCTTCTTTATTGAATGCTTCAATCTATTTTCATGCTTGGCACTATCGATTTCCGAAACATGTTTTACATATTTGGGCCGATCGTTAACACGCAAACCTTCTTTGGCCATCATCCCTTCTTTCTCGTCGGGCGTAATAAATCCTGAATATTGGCTGTATTTATTATTCACAGTAGCATTATTAACCTGAGGCTCTTCAATTATATCAACTTCGGCAGGCTGAACACGTTCTGCTGATTTAACCTCATCGCTATCGGCAAGCTGTTCGAGCCACGAAAAAATATCATCCTTTCGCTGAGGAGCTTCATTGACCGTTCCCTGTAACGATTTCTTCTTTTTTCGACCAATAGCACCAACAAGCGAAATAAGTATAACAATGATTAACGGAATAAGATCTTCCATGGCTTAAAATAATTAGTTAATTTTACACGTTCTAAAATTAAAAAAAATGACGGGTAAATTGTTCAATAAAGTATATTTTTCTGCCTTAATAGGAATTCTGTTACTTATTATGCCCCATTGCAACAAAAACGAGGTTATTGTTCCCTATGTACCTGTAAATTTTTCGCTTGATTTAACCATCATTAACGAACTCAAAACCCCTGGCTATTCAAAACTTTATCCGTATGAGGGCTACGGAGGAGTAATTGTTTACTGCGAATTTTACGATGTAGTTACTCCAAATGCTTCGATTTACTATGCTTACGATGCTACTTGCACAAATGAGCTTAACGATACGTGCAGTGTTGTAAACCAAGGCAACAGTATTACTGCTGTTTGCCCTTGCTGCGGATCGGAATTCCATTTAAGTGGCGGTTACCCGTTTAAAGGTGAAGCGACAGCCCCATTAAAAATATATAACGTTACAATGCTGAACAACAAATTGGTAGTAAGCAACTAACATTTATATGGAAGTAAAAGTTATACTTTGTCGGTAAACAGCACTTTGCCTTTAACCAGCCACGATGTACCAAAAGCAGCCAATGCCAACCATTCAAACCAAAATACAGGATGATAAGGAGCCAGAACTTGACCCAAAGCAGTAAATACTTTTACAGCAAAAATAAGTAACAAAGCAACTATCATTGTTATTCCGCAAACAACATAAACACGATTGCGTATAATTTTTTGGGCAGTTTTAGCACCTTCGCTTTTAGTGAACAAGAATAACGAGATATAAGCAAGTGTGAGGAAAAACAATGCTGCCGAAACATAGTGCAAGATTGACCGCCAAGCAGCATCGGGCAAGAACCTGATTGCACATAAAGAGCTAGGATCGTTGTTGGTGGCAAAAAAAGGAATTAGCAAGGCGAAAAATCCGGCCAGATTAGTTGCAACATTATCGGCCCGGCTGTAGCCTTTGTAAGCCATCAGGAAAACAGCAACAGCACAAAGCGTCCCAACAAATACATCACCCATTATTGTGTAATAATAATGACTGATAGAATTTTGAACCTGCCAACATTTTCCTATTAAAAAAGTACCCAACAGCAATACTGCCGGTAACAAAATGCCCATAAAGCCAATTGCCTTTCGTAGGGTTAGAAACGAAATTACATAAGGTGATGGTTTTGATACTGGCATAGTTTTACGCTTAAAATTTTGGATCATAAATTAACAGAAAAATTAATACAAAGCGCCAAACCATTACTCCGAAACTTTGCTTTTCTTTTTAAACAGCGGAATTTGATAATAAAGCGAATAATTGAACCCAACCCAAGTATTGCTCCACGCCCTTCCGAAACCAGGTACATAATAAGCTTGCATTACTGGGTCGTTTTGTAACCAAAGCTTAATTCTGAAGCGTGCCGACCAACCAAGGTAAAAATTATTGAACAAATGAGCTCTCATTCCGGTAGCCACCTCCATCCAGTTGGCATTTAGCCAATTTCGGTCAACACTTATATTTTCAATGTTTCCCCATACAGGGCTTTCAATTCGAAGATTATCGGCTTGATGATAAAACGAAGTAAAACCATAGCGTAAGCCCACAAATAATTTATCGGTACTTTCGCTATCGATGTGCTTCATGTAATTATAATCAACTCCCAAACGGGTATAAGCCCCCCCCGAAGTGTATTCATATTTTGGCATTGTTAAGTTGCAGTTTTGCGAACCAAATTCGACCGACACGAACATATCTTTCAGCACCTCGGTATCGGCCGATAACTCCCATCCCAGACGCCCTTTATCAATAAATGGGACTACAAATCGTGACGCATCAACTCCCAAAGCAACCTTATATCGATCAACATTTTGACCACTTAATGAGATTGCACCCAAAAGCATCAAAAAGCTAAAAATATATTTTAATATTCTCGAATGATCCATAATTAACTGTTGCGTTTGATATCCAAACCGATTCAATTAAATTATTGCTTGTAATTATTGTATCGATATTGAAAAATGTTTCGAAACCGCACTCATGATTAATCAGTAACAAATTATTAGTATGTTTAAAAATTAAAGTGTCGGCCAAATTGTTTTTGTACTTAAGCACAATGGTTGTTGTTGAATCGATAATTGAAAGCGGAAAAGACAAAGTATCTACTTCGTTTATAAATTTTTCTTCGTAAAAACCTTCAGCACTGTTTAATAAAATTAACGAAAATGAATCGATGCTTGCTTTCGTTATATTGGATCCTTCGAGATGGAAAAAACCGGCATTAAGCAAAACACCATCCGAATACTCACATGGCAGCTCTTCGCACGATGAGAACAATACGATAAAAATAGAAAGTGCAAAAAACCAGTTCCGATAAGCTGTTCTGTTGTTTATTATCATTATTATTTTTCTTTGCTTAACAAACGTTGCAAACATACAAATTAGTTTGCAATGAAACGATTTTTGTTTCGGCACACCACATAAGCATACAAAAATACTACATTGTTGATATAATTTTTTGACAGCTTCGATCATTTAAGTTTATTTTGCAAAAAAAACAGTTTTATGGTTGAAGTTTGTGCACTGGCATCGGGCAGCAATGGAAATTGCTATTACATTGGGAATGAAAATGAAGCAATACTGGTTGATGCCGGCATAAGCTGTAAGCAAATATTGCAACGCATGAACAACCGCGAACTTGACACAACAAAACTGAAAGCGGTTTTCATTACCCACGAACATGCCGACCATGTTAGGGGCGCAAGGGTACTTAGCAAAAAACTCAATTTGCCAATTTTTTACACCTACGGCACTTGGAACAACACCCATAAAAGCTCGCGTTCGCCCTATTATAAATTCATACACATTGACCAAGCACTTACATTGGGAGCGTTTACCATACACGCATTTGCCAAGAATCACGATGCAGGAGAACCCTGTAGCTACCGCATCGAAATTGAAAATAAAAGCGTTGGTGTAATGACCGATATTGGCTCAGTTTGTAATAACGTTATTGAACACCTGCAAAAATGCAATGTAGTATTTTTGGAATCGAACTACGACGAACAAATGCTTTGGGACGGCCCATATCCTTGGCATTTAAAGAAAAGAATTGCATCAGACGTAGGACACTTGTCGAATTTGCAAGCGTTAAACCTAGTTAACACTTATGCTAATGGCGAACTGAAAACCATATTTTTGTCACACCTCTCGGGCGAAAATAACACTCCTGCCATAGCTAGCAACGCGTTTAAACCGCTCAACGAAAAATACAAAATTATTGAAACGTCGCGACACGAAGCATCGGTAATATTTTCGTTTTAGAAACGTATTTAAAAAGCGTAACCAATGCTGATTCCGGTTTTTATACCCGGCAACCATACCGGTAAATTAATTTTCAATTTATCATCAACGGGCTCGGTAGTTAAACGCTTCTCGATAAAAGTAAACCCATCAAATACGTCACGCACATCGTCTTCAATTGTACTGTAATTAAAGGCGGCACCATTTTGTGTTACGTAAGCTGCAGATGTATTGAGCCACTCGGCCCCAAAACCCAGGAAGTACCAATCGATTGAAATTTTATCGGAAACGAGCCACTGATAGCCCATTTGGAAACCAAACCCCAAACTCCATACTTTTGCATTGATATCGAAAATTGTCCCATCAATTTCGTCATCCATTATAAATTTATAATCCCAATAACGAACATAGGGTGCAAAATAAATTCCTCTTAAATTATCTTTTTTACCTGCATAAAACCGATAATCGATTGACGAATGCAGTCCCGATTTAATTTTATTCAGTTTTACATCGGACGAAATATCAGACAAAGAAACAACAGGTAAAGCCCCCCATCCTAAGTTAAAATAACCAAAATTGGCATTAATAGCACTTTTGGGAGTAATTAAACGTTCGTAAC
>DAOSWJ010000195.1:0-6509 GCA_035380005.1 Prolixibacteraceae bacterium
AATACCTGCAACCAGTTTTGCATCGCCAGCATCGTCAACATTAACCATGCTTTTATAGAATGGCTTACCTGCTTCGATACAAATTCGGTGGCTTACCGAAATCAAACGTCCTTCAATATTAATACGATCGAATTTAAACTCAAGAACCGAACGCAACGGCCCTTCAACAATTTGTTTGTAGGTACCTTCGGCACCAGGTCCAATTTGATAAAGTTTACCAGCCGACTGCAACGCTATACTTCCAGCACCCAGCGAGTTACCAACTTTGAGAATGTCCATTCCCCAATCTTGTATTTCGTGGTACGAAGGAGCTCCTTCGATACCAACACCGTCGAGCACCATTTCGGAAGTTGTTTTTCCCCAAATGTCGATACCGTTTCGGGCATCGAAATAGTTACGGAAACCAACAACATCGTTTTCCCAACCAGGACCTTCGAACTGAAACACTGTTTGGGTGGTTTCTGTATCACTGTTTTTCAACCTGTCGGCACGGATCAGTTCCTTCGATGCATCACTTTTTTCGGCAAAACGAATATTGGTTAGCGGTTTCATTGTGAGCAAATCGTCGGCAAGCCAATCGATTGTGAATGTAGCCGTTTGACCTGCTTTTAGGTCAACCTGAGCAAAAAGCATGTCCCATTTGCCGTCGCCACGAGTATCGTCGAGCTGAGCAGCAAACTTAACACCGTTTTGATCGACTAGGTAAGCCATTTTTTGCTCTTTCAGCTCACCAAACTTGGCTTCCAAATCGGCACGTTTTACTTTTATCGACTTAGCTATTAAATCGATATCGGATTTATTGCTTACATTAAATACAACCTGCTTTTGTGAGCAAGCAGCAAATAGTAACGAAAGCAATACAATTGACAGAATTCTGAATTTCATAATTATAATGGTTTAGGTTAAATGTCATTTTCGCCCTTAACGTATCCAAAATTAGCAAGAATTCCACCATCGACAAATAAAATATGACCATTAACAAAATTACTGGCTTGCGATGCTAAAAACAAAGCAGCATTGCCTACATCTTCGGGTTCGCCCCATCGGCCTGCAGGAGTTCGGGTCATTACCAGATCATTAAAAGGGTGGCCATTTTCGCGAATAGGAGCTGTTTGCGAAGTAGCAATGTAACCGGGACCAATGCCATTCACTTGAATGTTGTATTTTGCCCATTCGCATGTCATGTTTTCGGTAAGCAACTTAAGCCCGCCTTTTGCAGCAGCATAAGCCGAAACACTGTTGCGCCCGTAAATGCTCATCATTGAACACATATTGATAATTTTGCCACTGCGGCGTTCAATCATTCCGGGCACTACCCTTTTGGCAACAATAAGCGGAGCAACCAAATCGACTTCAATAACTTGTTTGAAATCGGCAACAGGCATATCGAGAATGGGTATTCGTTTAATAATTCCGGCATTATTCACCAAAATATCAACCGAACCAACTTCGGCTTCAATTTTTGTAATGCCTTTGTCCACTTCAGCTTCGTTGGTCACATCGAAAACTAGCGTATAAACATCAATGCCATCATTGGCATACTCGGCTTTACAAGCAGCTAAACGTTCTTCCTGTAAATCGTTAATGCATACTTTTGCGCCAGCTTTACCCAGCATTTTGCCAATAGCCATTCCAATTCCGTGAGTACCGCCTGTAACAAGAGCCACTTTTCCTGTTAAGTCGTATAATTTTTCAATATCGATATTCATAATTCATTAATTTTATTAAACTATTTATTTTAAAAGCTACACACAAAATCGCTACAAAAAATCTTCGCGAACAGGTGTAAAACAATCTATTATTCTTACAAACGAAGTTAAGCGCTGTATGGTATGAGGTACATTTGACGGAATAGCAAATTTATCGCCCGGTTTTAGGTGCACTTTTTCTTCATCGGCCACAAAAAGATATACTTCGCCATCGGCCATGTACGAAACTTGTTCATGCGGATGAGAGTGAAACGGATCGGGTTTATCGCAAGGCCCATCGGTGAACTCAACATTCACCAGCATTAGCTTATTGGTTTTCACCCAACGGCGCTGGCAGGTATCATTAACCTTTGTAACCTGCATTTGATCATATTTCGAAACGTACTTCATACAAAATTTTACATTAATTCATCGGGTTGACGAACATCCATATCGGTATAATCGAGGTTTTCACCTGCCATGCCCCAAATAAAAATGTAATTCGATGTTCCTGCAGCACTGTGTATGCTCCACGATGGCGACAAAACAGCCTGCTCGTTTTTCATCCAAATGTGACGTGTTTCGTCGGGCTGCCCCATAAAGTGACATACAGCCTGACCTTTAGGTACTTCGAAATAAAAATAAGCTTCCATTCGACGACTGTGAGTATGTACCGGCATGGTATTCCATACGCTTCCGGGTTTCAGCTCGGTCATGCCCATTTGTAACTGACAAGTTTCAACAACTGTATTTATTAGTAACTGGTTGATTTGTCTTTCGTTTGATGTTTGCAACGAACCCAATTTTAACACATTGGCATCGGCCAAAGTCAAAAGCTTGCTTGGCAATACTTTATGAGCCGGAGCCGAATTAATATAAAAACGCGCAGGATTTTGGCTATCGTCTGACTCAAAAACAACACCTTTGGTTCCACGGCCAAGGTACAGCGCATCTTTATAACCAAGGTTGTAAACATTATCGGCAGTGCGCACTTTGCCTGAGCCTCCAATATTAATGATACCCATTTCGCGGCGTTCGAGAAAAAATTCGGCTTTAAGCTCATCGAATACATCGAGCGATAAAGTTTTGCTTTGTGGTACAGCACCACCAACAATGTATCGGTCGTAATGTGAATAGGTTAGCGATATTTGATCGTTAACCATTACATTTTCGACCAAAAACTCTTTACGGATACGTTGGGTATCGTAGTTTTTAAAATCGGCAGGATGAACTGCATAACGGTTTTCTGTTTTTACTGTCATAATTATTTATTTTTTGTTCGTAATGTCGATTCACGTACAATCAGTTTTGGCTTAAAGCTAACTGTACTTGTGTATTTCTTGGGATGTTCATTCTCTAGGCGGTCAATGAGCATACGGGCAGCACTTTGACCAATTTCTTCGCTAAACTGTTCGAGGGTAGTCATTGGCGGATCGACAAACTCGGTAAAAGGTTCATTGGCAAAACCGGCAATGCCCAATTCTTGCGGAATTTTAATGCCGTTTCTTTTGAAAACTAGCAAAGCACCCAACGCAGAATAATCGCTGGCCGAAAATATGGCATCGGGTAAATTTTTATCATCGATCATTTTTTGTGCAATCGATTCGCCACTTATACGTGTTAAACAATCGGGCACCAAAAAATCGGTTTCGAAAGCTAAACCAGCCTCTTCAATTGCCTTTTTGTAGCCTTGAAACCTATGGGCATAAACATTGATATGTTGCGGTCCAGCAAAATGCACTATCCGTTTGTACCCCTGATCAATTAAGTGCCTTATTACCTCGTAAGCTCCCGAAAAATTGTCGTTTACCACCCTATCGGCATCAACCTGTTCGTTATATCGGTCGAAAAAAACCAATGGTACACCCTCATTTGCAGCCTGTTCGAAATGGGAAAGATTTTTAGTTCCAGCAGCCATCGACACAATTACTCCATCAACCCGGTTTCCAATAAGCGTTTGTAAACTTTGTTGCTCGCTTTCGGCATTCTCGTTGGTTTGACAAATCATCAAATTATACCCTGCCGGATTGGTAATTGTTTCCATACCGGCAATAGCATGTGAAAAGAAATGACGGTTTATACGCGGTATGATCACCCCAATAAGCTTTCCTTTGCCTTTCCGAAGGTTCGATGCCAATTGATTGGGACGGTAATTTAATTCGCGGGCAGTTTGCTGAACCAGCTCACGTGTTTTTTTACTGATGCGCGAGTAATTACCAAGTGCCCTCGAAACCGTTGAAGCCGACATATTTAGATGTGCGGCAATATCGTGTATGGTTGTTTTTTTATTTTCCACGATACAAAAATACAAAATTTGTGCAATCGATTGTACAATACTTGAAAAAAAATCGGCCATGCTGTTGTTTGCACGGCCAATTCGTTTTTATTTTATTTTGAATACTGTAGTTTTATTCTTCAGCTTCATCCTCAAGGCTTTTTTGCAATGCAACCATTTTGATTGCAGTTACAGCCGCTTCGTCGCCTTTATTTCCCAATTTGCCACCGGCCCTGTCAAGTGCTTGCTGTTCATTATCGGTAGTTAAAACACCAAATATGACAGGCAAGTTATAATCCATATTCAATTTTGTAGCACCACTGGTAACTCCCTGACAAATAAAATCAAAGTGGCGTGTTTCGCCTTGGATTACACATCCTAAAAGCAATATTGCATCAACATCGGTATATTCGGCCAAAAACTGTCCTCCCAAAGTAAGTTCAAAGCTTCCGGGTACATGTTTTACAATAATGTTTTCTTCTAAAGCACCATGCTTTACCAAGGTATCGAAAGCCCCCTGGGCAAGGGCACCGGTTATTTGATAGTTCCATTCCGAAACAACAATTCCAAACTTCATCGATTTTGCCGATGGAACAGATGAAAGATCGTAGTCAGATAAATTCTTTGTTGCCATTTTCAGTAATTTTGTGTGATTAAAAAACGGGCTAGCTATAAAAGCCGCCCGTTTTTTTATTTATTTCCGAATTGATTTGATTGCTTATTGATTCAAACGAGCTATGCCTTTTTCAACATTTAAAGCCTCGCTGTTGTTCGGATATTCTGCTTTTAATTTTTTCAATGTTTCGAGCGCTTTCTCGTTGTTACCGTTTGCTTCGTAAGCTAAAGCTAATTTAAGCATTATGCTGGGTGTACTGAATTCGTCTTTACCGGCCGATAATGCATCATTGTAAACACTAATAGCCTTGCTGTAGTCTTCCATTTCGACGTATGCATCGGCCATGGCCGATTTTGCCAAAGGAGCCAACAACATGTCATCGGTTTTAAATTTTTTCAGATAATCAACAGCCATTTGGTATTCACCCATGTGGAGGTACGAAATACCGGTATAATAACGGGCAAGTTTACCGGCTTTAGTCGATCCGTAATTATCGATTATATCGAGAAAACCTAAAGAAACACCATCGCCATTAACAGCTAACTCGAAATTATTCTCGCTAAAGTAATCCTGTGCTGCGAACATTTGTTCCTGAGCATCGGCATTGCGCGGCACAACATAAAAACGTTGTATGCCCAAAACGCCCAATATAATTACAACTATTGCTATTACAGCATAAATTACCACATTAAGGTGACTCTCGAGAAATTGTTCTGTTTTGGTCAAAGCCTCTTCAACATCTTTAAAGCTATCGGCTTGTTTTGAATTTTTATTTTTAACCATTGTTAGTTCTATTTTTTTCAATTGCCCACAAAAATATATTTTTTTGAATTAAACCACTCATTTTACCAAATATTTTTGCTGAAATTATGTTAGCGTATTGCAACCAAAAAACCCATTACTATGTTTTGAAATTCGTTTGGTTTTTCAGCATGAAGCAAATGCGAAGCATTTTCGATAGTTTCGATCTTTGCCTCGGGGTACATTTTTTTAATAATTGGAATATCGTCGTTTCCAATGTAACCCGATAAAGCCCCCTTTATAAAAAGTACGGGATAGTTTAATATTGGGATACGGTCATCATAATCGTCGGCATCAACCCCACTAATTATGTGGTCTAAACTTTGGCGAAGTACTTCGACATTGATTTTCCATTTGAACAATCCGTTTTCGCGATAAACATTCTTCAGAATAAACTGACGTACAATTGTTTCAGGAATACTATCGGCCAATGCCCGATCAATTTCGCCCCTATTTTTTAAAACCGAAATATCGACATTATAAAGGGTATTTAGCAAACGTTTATGAAAATCATATTGAATTGCCGAGGCCGGTGTTTTTAGGTAATTTTTTGGCGCAATATCGGCAACGCATAATGATTGGATCTTTTCGGGATAATCGGCTGCAAAAGCAATTGCAAGTTTACCTCCCATACTATGCCCCAACAAATGAGCTTTTTCAATTTCCAATTCGTGAAGCAACCAAGCTAAGTCGGTTACCATATCGGCATAAGAGTGGGTATTATAATGAGGCGAAGCTCCATGGTTACGCAGATCGACCATTATTACCCTGAACTTTTCGGCCAACATACGGCCAATTGGCAACCAATTGTCGGATAGAACGTTCTGATTTTCTGCAAACATTTTTAGCCGTTTTGATTTCGGATTTGAATCAGCCGCAAATAAAGATTCGGGAACTTGCCCAAAAGTGGCCGCATATATCGGCTTTTTATCAACAGCCCATTCGGATAGTTCGCCGGCAAAAGCAAGAAATGTATCGGGAAAAAGGATTGGCTGAAGATGGTAGTTTGATTGTTGAACAACATGGCTTGGAAACGCGAATAACATCAGGAGAAATTATCGTTGAATATTGATTATCATGCTGTGCAAACTTATGATTATGATTTGCCTGAAGAATTAATTGCGCAAGA
>DAOSWJ010000196.1:0-4757 GCA_035380005.1 Prolixibacteraceae bacterium
AGCAATTAAATGTTAGATTCAAGTCACAAATGCAACTTTTTTATTATGCAAATGGGATTACCAAAAGCGCAGGGGCTTTATTGCCCCTCGAATGAGCACGATAACTGCGGGATCGGTTTTGTAGCTCACATAAAAGGGCAAAAATCTCACGATATTATTCGTCGTGGGCTCGAAGTGCTCGAACGAATGGATCACCGTGGTGCTACCGGTGCCGATGCCAAAACTGGCGATGGGGCAGGTATTCAAATTCAGTTGCCCCACGATTTCTTTGTAAAGATAGGTGTTGATGTGCCCGAACCGGGGCAGTATGGAACAGGGCTTTTGTTCCTTCCAAAGAATAAGAAAGAAGCCGATTTGTGCCTTTCAACTTTCAAACGTTTTTGCCTGGACGAAGATCTTGATCTATTTCATGTTCGCGAAGTACCTGTCGATTCAAAAGCTCCGGGCGAGATAGCTCTACGAACCGAGCCTCGTATTGTTCAAGTTTTTGTTAAGTCGATTGTTAAACGCGAACAGGAAGCACTTGAGCGCAAATTGTATGTTGTGCGTAAATTGAGCGAAAACGAAATACGTAATTCGAAACTGAAACAAAAACAAGCTTTTTATTTTCCAAGTCTTTCGTCAAAAGTGATGATTTACAAGGGGATGTTGACACCAGGGCAAGTGTCGGAATATTTTAGCGATTTGCAGGATAGCTCCTTGAAAAGTGCTATTGCTTTGGTGCATTCCCGTTTCAGTACCAACACCTTTCCAACATGGGATTTGGCTCAGCCTTTCAGGATGATTGCCCATAATGGCGAAATCAATACCGTTCGTGGTAACCGCTTATGGATGCATGCACGCGAATCGTTGTTGCGTTCCGAGGTGCTGGGCGATGACCTCAAAAAGGTGCTGCCAATTATCGAACCCGGCAAAAGCGACTCTGCTTCGTTCGATAATGTGCTCGAATTTTTGCACATGGCAGGGCGTTCAATTCCGCACGCACTTTGCATGATGATCCCTGAATCGTTTAACGATAAAAACCCGATTCCCGATAGTTTAAAAGCTTTTTACGAATACCACTCAACCATTATGGAGCCATGGGACGGACCTGCTTCGATCGTTTTCTCCGATGGACGATACATTGGTGGTACACTCGACCGTAACGGTTTGCGCCCCTCGCGTTATGTACTTACTAATGACGACCTCATTGTTATGGGTTCCGAAGTGGGCGTGCAGGATTTTGCTCCCGAAAGTATTATTGAAAAAGGACGCTTGAGGCCCGGTAAAATTTTATTGGTTGATACCAAGCTGGGTATAATTATCCCCGATCAGGAAGTTAAAAATGAACTTACACAACGCAACCCATATCAAAATTGGTTAAATGAAAACCGTTTGTTGCTCGAAGATATTGAGGTGCAACAACGCGTTCGTTCAAGCATGGGGGCCGATTATCAAACTTACCTTAAAGAGTTTGGCTATTCGAAAGAAGATGTTAGTATGATTATTAAAGGAATGGCCATCAACGGTGTTGAGCCTACCTCGTCGATGGGTAACGATACCCCTTTGGCCGCTTTTTCGGAAAAGCCACAGCGTTTTTTCAGCTATTTTAAACAGCTTTTTGCACAGGTTACCAACCCGCCAATCGATCCAATTCGCGAAGAATTGGTGATGTCGTTGACAAATTATATTGGCTCGGTAAATAAAAACATTTTGGAAGAAAACCCCGAGCATGCCAAAATGATAAAATTCCGCCACCCAATTATTACCAATACCGATTTGGGTAAAATCAAGGATATTAAAGATGAGTATTTTACACATGTTACCATTCCAATGGTTTTTTCAGCTAAGGATGGTGAAAAAGGTTTCCGTAAAGCACTCGACGGAATTTTAGAACAAGCTGAAAAAGCTGTCGATGAGCAAAATAATTTTATTATTCTTTCCGACAGGTACATTAATAAAGATCAAGCAGCACTACCAACTTTGTTGGTTACAGCAGCTGTGCATCATCATCTAATACAGGTGAAAAAGCGCATGCAGGTTGGTATAATTGTCGAAACTGCCGAAGCACGCGAAGTAATGCACTTTGCATTATTGTTTGGCTATGGTGCCAGTGTTGTTAACCCTTATTTGGCTTTTGCAGCTATCGACGATTTGGTAAACAATGGCGAAATAACCATTGAATATGGCGATGCCCGCAAAAATTACATCAAGGCTATTGAGAAAGGCTTGTTGAAAATATTCTCAAAAATGGGCATTTCAACCCTGCGTAGTTATCATGGTGCTCAAATATTTGAAGCACTTGGAGTACACCCCGATCTGATTAACAAATATTTCAGGGGCACTCCGTCGAAAATAGGCGGTGTTGGTTTAAAAGAATTGGCCAAAGAATCATTGATGTTTCACGAGCAAGCTTTTGGTCACACCAACCATAAATTTATGCTATCAAGCCAAGGTACGTATCATTATCGTCGCGATGGCGAACGCCATGCCTGGAACCCCGAAACCATCGGACTGTTGCAATGGAGCACCCGCACCAACGATTACGCAAAATTTAAAGAGTTCTCGAACAGGATCAATACCGAGACCCGTTCACATTTTATACGTGGATTTTTGAGGATTAAGCCTGCTGCAAAACCTGTTGATATTTCCGAGGTTGAATCAGTTGAAAGTATCATGTGCCGTTTTGTAACCGGTGCCATGTCGTATGGTTCAATTAGCAGGGAAGCGCACGAGGCCCTTGCAATTGCCATGAATACAATTGGTGGCCGTAGCAATACCGGCGAAGGTGGAGAAGATCCCGCTCGTTTTGGAACAATTAAAAATAGCAAAATTAAGCAAGTAGCTTCAGGGCGTTTCGGGGTAACCAACAATTACCTTATAAATGCCGAAGAATTACAGATTAAAATAAGCCAAGGGGCTAAGCCGGGCGAAGGTGGACAGTTACCGGGTTTTAAGGTGAATAAAATTATTGCCAAAACACGTAATTCAACACCGGGCATTACATTAATCTCGCCCCCGCCACATCACGATATTTATTCGATTGAAGATTTGGCACAGTTGATCTACGACCTGAAAACAGTTAATCCAACTGCAAAAGTTTCGGTAAAATTGGTTTCTGAAGACGGAGTAGGAACCGTAGCAGCAGGTGTAGCCAAAGCATTTTCCGATATCATCATTATAGCCGGCCACGATGGAGGCACCGGTGCTTCTCCTGCAAGCTCAATTAAACATGCAGGTTCGCCAGCCGAGTTGGGCTTGTCCGAAACCCAACAAACACTTGTTATGAACGACCTTCGCCGAAGGGTGAAGCTTCAGGTTGATGGTCAGCTTAAAACAGGCCTCGATGTAGTAAAAATGGCTTGCCTTGGTGCCGAAGAATTTGGCTTTAGCACTGGCCCGCTAATTGTTTTGGGTTGCGTTATGATGCGTAAATGCCACTTAAACACCTGCCCAATGGGTATTGCTACCCAAAACGAAGAACTCAGAAAACGTTTTATTGGTAAGTCTGATTTCGTGATAAACTATTTCAGGTTTATTGCAGAGGAAGTACGCGAATACCTGGCAACTATGGGCTTCACTAAGCTCGACGATATCGTTGGCCGCCCCGATTTGCTCGAAGCCGATCCTGATGTGCAAAACTGGAAATCAGAAAAAATCGATTTTGATAAAATACTTTACAAGCCCAAAGAAGCCTCAATTTTTGCTATACGTAATACTCATCCGAATACTTTGCATCTCGAAGATCACCTCGATAAAGTGCTTATCAGTGAAGCCAATCCTGCTATCAAAAGTGCACAGAAGGTTTGGATTGAAAAAAATATCAATAACATAAATCGTACAGTAGGTGCAATGTTGTCGGGCGAAATTTCGAAACGTTATGGCGAAGAAGGCCTGCCTGCCGATACTATCAACTGCATTTTCCACGGATCGGCAGGTCAAAGTTTTGGCGCTTTCCTAACCAAGGGCGTCTCGTTCCGTTTGCAGGGCGATGCCAACGACTACCTTGGAAAAGGCCTTTCGGGTGGTACAATAACTGTTGTTCCACGCTCAAAATCAACTTTCGATCCTTCGCAGAATATTATTGTAGGCAACACAACACTTTATGGTGCAACTAGCGGTAAAGTGTTTATTAAAGGTGTTGTAGGCGAACGATTTGCGGTGCGTAACTCAGGAGCTTGCGCAGTTGTTGAAGGGGCAGGCGACCACTGTTGCGAATACATGACCGGTGGGCGTGTGGTAGTGCTTGGTAAAACAGGCCGAAACTTTGCAGCTGGAATGAGTGGTGGTATAGCTTATGTGCTGAATGTAACAGGTAACTTCGATTATTATTGCAACAAAGGATTGGTTGAGTTGTCGAAAATTGAAGACAAAACCGACATTGTTGAATTGCAAGATATGATTGGCGAGCATTTGATGCAAACCCGAAGTAACTTGGCGGCTAAGATATTGACTAACTGGGATGAATATCTTCCAAAATTTGTTAAAGTAATTCCTTTTGAATACAAAAAGATTCTGGAAGAAGAGAAACTGCGCAAGATTGAAATGGAATTGCAGAAATCAATCGATGATCGCAGACACGAATAAACCAAAAGTGTTGTTTGTGTTAATGAATTTGTTTTTTGGATTTTGTTTTTTGTAAAAATATAAGATTATGGGAAAACCAACAGGTTTCATGGAAATAAGCCGCAAAGAGAGTGGCTACCGTCCGGTTCACGAGCGCATTGGCGATTTTGGTGAAGTGGAACAAACTTTGAACGACGACGATCGTAAAGCGC
>DAOSWJ010000196.1:4857-6482 GCA_035380005.1 Prolixibacteraceae bacterium
ATTGGCGATTTTGGTGAAGTGGAACAAACTTTGAACGACGACGATCGTAAAGCGCAAGCATCGCGCTGTATGGATTGTGGCGTGCCTTTCTGTCATTGGGGATGCCCCGTTGGCAGCAAAATACCCGAATGGCAAGATGCCATTTATAACGGAAAATATAAAGAAGCTTTCGATATACTTACTTCAACAAACACTTTTCCTGAGTTTACAGGTAGGGTTTGTCCTGCTCCATGCGAAAAATCGTGCGTGCTGAATATTCACAACGAGCCCGTTACCATTCGCGAAAACGAAGCATCGGTAATTGAGAAAGCCTTTCAGATGGGTTTTGTTGAACCCCGAATACCTGAAATTAGAAGCGGTAAAAAGGTGGCTGTAGTGGGTTCGGGACCTGCGGGTTTGTCGGCTGCCGATATGCTTAATCAGTTGGGGCATACAGTTACTGTTTTCGAAGCCGACGATGCAATAGGTGGGTTATTGCGTTATGGTATCCCCGATTTCAAACTCAATAAAGGAATTATCGACCGTAGGCAGAAAATTATGGAAGCCGAAGGAATTGCTTTTGTTGTGAACACTAAAGTAGGTGTTGATATTAAGAAAGATGAATTACTTAAGAAATACGATGCTGTTTGTTTAGCCATAGGAGCTATGAAACCCCGCGATTTAGAGGTTGAGGGCCGTAATATGGAGGGTATTTATTTTGCAATGGAATACCTTAAACAACAAAACAAAAAAATAAGGGGTATTAAATTTGCCGACAACGAGCGCATTTTGGCAACAGGCAAAGATGTATTGGTTATTGGTGGTGGCGACACCGGATCGGACTGCGTTGGAACTGCAATCAGGCAAAAAGCCAATAGCGTTACTCAAATCGAAATTATGTCAAAGCCGCCTAAGCAGCGTACCGACAATAACCCTTGGCCGTATTGGCCCAATACGCTCCGTACTTCAAGTTCTCACCTCGAGGGTTGTGAACGCCGATGGGGATTAGCAACTAAACGTATTATCAGTAAAAATGGTAAAGTTACCGGAGCCGAGGTTGTAAGTGTTGAGTGGACTAAAGGTGCCGATGGACGTATGAGTATGAACGAAGTACCCGGATCGAACCATGTAATTAAAGCAGAGCTGATTTTGCTTTCGATGGGCTTTGTTTCGCCCGAACACGAAGGGTTGCTTAACGACTTGAATATTGAGTACGATCAGCGTGGAAACGTGAAAACCGATGTGAAATCAGCACAATCGAGTATCGATAATGTTTTTGCCTGTGGCGATGCTCAGCGTGGAGCAAGCCTTGTTGTACATGCAATTGCCAGTGGCAGACTAACAGCACAGAACATCGATAAATATTTGATGAATAAATAGTTTTTTATTCTTCCACATAGGGTATCGTCCCGGTCTTTTGAGCAATGCTCTATAAGGTTGGGACGATATTTTTTTGCCCTTTTATTAAAAATGTAAAAAGCTTTTGCAACCCTCATGCTTTCGCCTTGTCATTTATGTTTGTAGTATTTTGAAAATCAACAACCATGAAGCATGTGCAATTTTTATTCTTAATTATCCTGTTTGCAGTTTCAAATTTTGAAACTGCAAACAGGATAATTAAGAATAAAAATTGCACATGCTTCATG
>DAOSWJ010000197.1:0-2425 GCA_035380005.1 Prolixibacteraceae bacterium
TAGGTAGCCATTACCCCAGGCATAAACATATTCCCTTTTGAATAATAGGGAAAGCCATTTGATGCTCCTTTGATATTAAGGCGATAATAGTCGATACTCATTAACAAATCGAACGAAGGATTGAGGTAAGCCGAGAGGCCTAAGCCGCCGCCATCGTTGCGCTGATCTAATTTAAAAAACTGACTGCCCAATTCGCCACTGTATTGAAGCAATGAATACGACGGTTTTAAAGCCCAACGGGCATCAGCATCCTGCGCAAATGCATTTGAATTTCCAGAAATCCAAGCACACACGATGAAAATTAAAACCAAAAGTGCATTTCTATGATTCATTCTTCTTTTGAAATAGCAGCCTCAAAAACAAATATAATACTTTAGCTTTAAAACAATCGCTTTATTGAAATAACGATTGCTAAAATATTCTTTATTTTTGAATTATGTATGCAATTGTTGATATTGAAACCACAAGTGGAAGCCACAAAACCGGAAAAATTACCGAAATAGCCATTTATATTCACGATGGCGAGAAAATTATCGACTCGTTCGTGTCGTTAGTCAATCCCGAATGCTTTATACCTGAATACATTACCCGGCTAACAGGTATCGACAATAAAATGGTTGCCACTTCGCCCAAATTTTACGAACTGGCAAAAAAAATTGTCGAAATAACCGAAAATAAAATATTTGTAGCTCACAATGTGAATTTCGATTACAACTTTATTCAGAAAGAATTCAAAGAATTGGGCTACAACTACAACAGGCAAAAGCTATGTACGGTAAAATTAAGCCGCAAATACCTACCTGGTTTCAGGTCGTACTCGCTAGGTAATTTGTGCGATGAATTAAATATTGAAATAAAAGGGCGACACCGTGCCGGCGGCGATGCCTATGCAACAACCAAACTTTTTGAATTAATTATGCATAAGCATGTTCAGAAAAAATTGTTATAAAAAAGGCCACCCGTTGGGCAGCCTTTAATATTTTATTAAGCTTCGGCTTTATCGTTTTCGCCTTCAGCTTCGGTTTTTTCGTCCTCAGCTACTTCTTCTTCAAAATTAAGCATGTCTTTTTCCTGAAGCTGATTGTACCAAAGTACTACTTTCTTAATATCAGAAACATAAACCCGGTCCTGATCGTAATCGGGCAATATTTCGATAAAATATTTTTTTAACACATCGTTAGTCGATTTGTGATCAATTGCCGGTTGATTTCCCTCTTTATCGGCAATTTTTTTAAGCACTTCCCTTAAAGGTACCTCACCATTGCTTGTATAAATAGCAATATCTTCGAGCGAAATAACCTTACTTGTAGCATGTGCAGGCATACGCTTACCAGTAGTTAACGACTCAACAATCAGGTTCTTACTTCCTCTTGAAATTACTTTAAACAAACCCGACTGGCCTGAAATTGACAAAATATCTTTTAACATTTCCTACGTTTTTAAATTTTTGCCGAATATATTAAATGTTTTAAAGTTGAAAAACTTTTTTTCGTTTAAAACTATTAAAAGGCTTTAATTATTGCGCCAATCAATTTGTTTTGCAATCCCAACCTTAAGCCATCGGCCTGGTTGGGCAATGTTTCCAAAATCGTAATATTCAACGTTAAACAAGTTTGTTGCTTGTATATAAACGTTCCAACCCGAGTGGCTCCAGGCAACTTTTAAATCGCTTGTAAAAAATGGAGTATAGTCAACCAAATTTATAGCATTGCCATTGCTGTATTGTTCGTATTGGCCATTACGCTGCTGATAAGCAAAATGCCATGCTGCTTCAATATTTTTCACCACCTTATGTACAATGCTCAAATCGGCCCTGTATTTTAAATAGTTAAGCGCATAATTCGAAATTAACCCGCTCGACATTTTTTGCTGATCAATGTATGTAAACGCAAAAGAAGTATTTTTCAATATATGCTGATTGGGCAACAATTGCTCAAAATTAGCACGTAAGATTGACTCAGCTCCAAGCGTGTTTATATTGGTATGATTAATTGTTTCCCATTTATCGGTGAGCGACTCACGTACCCAATCGATCATGTTCTCGCCTTTCATATAAAACCCCGTAATGCCAAAACTTATACCTTTTGGGTTGAATTTATAGCCAATCTCAAAACCGGTAGCCAATTCGGGTAACAAGTTAACATTTCCTTGGTTCATGGGGCTTGTATAATATAAATCGGTAAAAGTAGGCATTCGCATGGTGCGGTTAAGTGAGGCATGTATCGATGAATTTTCAAAAAAACGATAACTAACATCTACTCCGGGAAACAAAAATATTTTGTTGGGTAAATCGGAATTATGGGTAAAATTCAACCCTGCATTAAGCATTATATTATTATAGTACCTTTTGTGCCCCGCAAAAAACGAATAATATCGTCGGCTGTGAGCTTTGTCAAGCCAAATCGAATCGTTTACCGGGCTTTGC
>DAOSWJ010000197.1:2525-6468 GCA_035380005.1 Prolixibacteraceae bacterium
ATATCGTCGGCTGTGAGCTTTGTCAAGCCAAATCGAATCGTTTACCGGGCTTTGCTTAGGGGTTTGAGCCGTTGTGCCTAAATTGTTGCTGTAAATGCTTTCGTTGCGCATATCGGCCCCAAAGCTTGTAACCCCCTTTGCCCCATGAACTATGTTTGTTTGTACATTGGCTCCATAAACGTTAGTTGAATGGTTATTTTCGTACAACGAAGGATTATCGCGAAAAAGCAAAAACCGATCGTTGTTTTTACGGAAATACAATTTTGGTTCGAAGCTTACATTATTTTTTCGGAATGCATAAGCAATTGCTGCATAATAAGTTTCAACAGCCTCAAACTGATTGGGGTATTTGGCACTGTAAAAACTATTGGCACCAAATTCGCGCATCGAAATGCCTGTTTGCAAATCGAATGCCCCAATTTTTCCATCAATTGAACCTTTGTAAAACAAATCGAGAATCGAGTAATCGGTATTTTCGATATAGCCCTTACTTGCACTTCGTCCAGCTGAAAATAAATGGGATGTAACACCAAGATTTAAAGCAGCATTTATTTTTTGTGCATTTAAACCATATTCACCGGCAAAAACTTCGGCTTTAGCAAATTGCCGATCGGTTTTGGTGGTTATAATATTTATAGCACCACTAAATGCTCCGGGACCAAATTTTTGTGCTCCGGGACCTTTTAA
This sequence comes from Prolixibacteraceae bacterium, assembly GCA_035380005.1. Classification (GTDB taxonomy): domain Bacteria; phylum Bacteroidota; class Bacteroidia; order Bacteroidales; family Prolixibacteraceae; genus Roseimarinus. Next base: position 3,213 of record DAOSWJ010000197.1, read on the forward strand.
AATCTCAAAACGTTCAATTAATGAAAAATCGACAGGAAGGTTGAGGTTGTGGTGTCCGGTTTGGGGATCGGTTATATTTACACCGTTTAGAAGAATGAGTACTTGATCGAAAGTTCCGCCACGAATCGAAACATCGGCCTGAACACCGTTGGTGCCCCGTTGCCTAATATCGATGTTACCTGCATACTCGAGCAGTTCGTTTATCGACGACAAAGCCGCCTGCTCAATTTCACTTTTTGTTATGGTTAGCACTACCCTGCTGATACCCGAATAGGTTTCGGGCTGCTCATTGCCGGTAACATCAATCGATTCCAAATCGATATTACGTGCAACACCCACAGTATCGACCGGGCTGGCGCTAATGCTTTCGGGGTTGGCAAACAACAAATATGCTACCGATAAAGTGCTTATTTTGACCACCCTTTTTAAGCTGTTAAACACTGCGTACCCTTTGTTGTTCCATTTGCGAAACGACACAGGTACATTTACTCTTTTCATTTTTTCCATTAAATATCATTTAAAATTTAAGCTGTAAAGATACCCATGTTTTGAACTTTTAACAGTTTGATTCATAACAATGAGGTTTAATATTAAACTTTAATTTAATGTTAAGCCACAAAACAAGCCAATAGGCCATATAGTTCACACAAAAACACATTTTTACAAGTAACTGATAATCAAAATATTTTTTGAACAACACTTGACACGAGCGCAATATTTCATTAAATTGATGCCTTATCTTTTTGTGTTTAAATTTTACCTGTTAAATATTTTAACAAATTTTTAGCATTAAAAGATGTTTTTATCCGAAATAGTTACTATCTTTGAAGTAATGTTTTACCCAAAAACCGAAAGTTATGTCAGAAATACAATTTAGCCACAAGTTATTAAGTCTCGAAGATAGTCTGAAATACTATGCTTTAAGTTTAACATCGGATAACGAACGTGCCAACGATTTGTTGCAGGAAACATTCTTGAAAGCTCTAACTTATCAGGATAAGTTTACCGAGAACACTAACTTTAAAGCATGGGTATATACCATTATGAAGAACACCTTCATAAATGACTATCGCAAAGCTTCGAAGTCGAGGAACAGTTTAAGCGGATCGAACAGTGAGTTTCACCTTTTGGTGGCAAAGGATAAAATTTATCCTTCACCCGAATCGTTTTACTCAACCAACGAAATTGAAAAAAGCATTTCGATGCTCGATGATGAATACCGCATCCCCTTCCAAATGTTTTTGGATGGTTACAAATACAAAGAAATAGCTGAAAGATTAGACCTGCCATTAGGCACTGTTAAAAGCCGAATATTCTTTACACGCAAAAAATTAACCGCTACTTTAAAAGAGTTTGTAAGATAATACCGCATTTTTTCAAACAAGAGGCTTTCTGTTTACAGGAAGCCTTTTGTTATTATTGGTCGTTGTAAATTAACTGGGAGGTTGAAAATGCCAACAAAAATGAGTGAATAATAAAAAAACCGAACTTACGTTTTTTTGATAGCAGTGTTTTTGATTACTTTTACATTTTATAAATAAATACATGCTATGCGATATTGGATAATTTTGTTGTTCACCTTTTGTTCGCTGTGGTCATTAGCCGATGGACCTGTTAATATTGGCATAAAATACGGGACCAACAGCTCGGTAATGATGACCAACTTCGACATGGTATTGAACCAGAACTTACAATCCGATCAAATCAACAATCATTTTGCCGGGGCTTTTTTACGTTTAAATGCAGGATCTGTTTACGCGCAACCCGAAGTGTATTTTAACACCAAGGAGGTATCATTAAACCGGTTAACGCTACCGAGGTACCAATACCCTCGGCTACAACTTTTAACTACCAATCGATTGACCTACCCGTATTGCTAGGCTATAAAATTATTAACCGCGATTTGATTAAATTCAGGCTTAGCCTGGGTCCCGTTTTTACATTTGTTACTGCCAATTCGTTTTATACCGAAATTAGCAACTTGAATGTTAACGATTTAAGCAAAAGATACATGGGTTGGCAAATTGGCGCGGGATTGGATATTTGGTTCATAACCTTGGATGCCCGAATCGAAAATAGCTCGAATATTTTGGCGCCCGAAAACCAGTTTGTTGCCAAAAACAGGGCTTATTTACTGTCGGTTGGCATTAAGCTTTTCTAACAAACAATCGAAATAATTATTGAACCACCAATTTACCCACTTTTTCGAGGCCTTGGGTACTAACAAAACGGTACATGATTAATCCCTTATGGGGCAAATGTAAGTTTGTTTGGGCTTCGGTAATTTCAAAAACGCCCAGTTTTTGGCCATTTGCAGTGTAAAAGCTTAAGGTGCCGGCCGTACCTGTTTCGTTATATACCAACAATTGTTTATCGCTATTGGCAGTAACTACAAAAGTGCATTCGGACGCAATTAGCTGCTCAACACTGTTTTTAACCACATGGCAACTGTTGTACTCAGGGTCCATATAAAAAATTTGGTCATCTTCCGAAACACAAAGCAAAGTGATATAGGCTCCAACATGCATTGCAGGGGTCATAAAACCATAAAACGACCCAATTCTATCAACATGAATAAAACCATAACTATATACAACACTATTAATATACCAAAAATTAAACTCAGTGCCCTGAATGTTCTTTTTTATAATTGAATCAACCATAAATGGTTCAAGTAAACTATAAATATATAAGGTATCACCAACAGATTTACTATAATCGAACACGATATACTCGTTATCATCTGCACTCCTCCTTCGATATACAACACTATCTTGTTCTCGTACAAACGATTTTCCTTCGGGCCAACTCCATGTAAATGGATCGTAGGTATTTGAATACAATATTTTATGATAAAGCGTATCGTTGATTAATATTTGTTCCCCAATCATATAATGATTTGTGGTAAGTAAACATGGGCCTTCGGTGCCACAGCGAGCATAACTCCATATTTTTCCTTCTTTTATGAGTACTTGCGAATAAGTTAACAAGCCAATAAGAAGTAAAACAGATAGAATTATTAAATATTTTGCTTTCATCCGAATATAATTTGTTTATTAGGCCGGATGGAACTCGCATGTGAATATTCATCCGTGTTTGTGTTTGTAACTAACATGCTCGTTTCATTGTTTTTATTTTTTTAATTTAAACACACAAAAAGCTTATTGACAATAAGTTGACCCGGTAGTAACTTTCAATTTTATTATTGAACCACCAATTTACCCACTTTTTCGAGGCCTTGGGTACTAACAAAACG
>DAOSWJ010000198.1:0-6465 GCA_035380005.1 Prolixibacteraceae bacterium
ACCCGATCTAGCTGGGTGATGTGCGTAAGATTCTGTATCCCAAACAAATCAAGTGCAGCGGGATTCACTTCAGTAATGAAACCTTTTTCGTTAAGCACCAACACGCCTGTGCCAATATGCTGCAAAATTTCGCTAAAATAGCGTTCGCGAATTTGGTTGCTCACCTTGGCCTTTTGAAGGATCACGTTGAGTTCGTTTAAGCTGTTGTGTAAATCGTTAATAATTGAACTTCCGGTTTTTATGGGAAAACGCAAAGTGGTGTCGTCGTTTTTAATGGCCTGAATAAAAAAAGTGATTTGGCGGTTGGTCGAATTCAGAAAATGAACAAATTCTGCTGTTAAAATCACTTCAAGCGAACTTAAAAAGATAATGAAAAACAACGATTTACCCATCATCACCAAACATCCAATTGCGAAGGCCAGTCCAACAATAAATAACAATCGGATTACGAGCAAACGGTTGTAGTGTTTAAAGGCCATAGCGCTTAATTTTATTGTATAAGGTTTGACGTGTAATGCCCAATTGACTTGCCACCAAAGTCATATTGCCTTCACATTTGAGAATGGCCTCGGCTATAAGCTTTTGCTCCATCTCCTCAAGGGTACAGTTCACTTGAATATCGGGAACCGAATCGGAACTTCGGAACAGAAAATCGGACGGTTGTAGCATCGCTGAATCACTCAAAATTACAGCCTTTTCGATAGCATGTTGCAGCTCGCGTACATTACCGGGCCACGCATATGTTTCGAGTTTCTGTAAAGCTGCATCAGCAATGTTCAAACTCAACTTGTTGTATTTCTCGGCATATTTCTTCAAGAAGAATTGGGCCAGTTCGGTTATATCGGCCCGACGGTTTCGCAAGGGCGGCAATTCAATATGAATGGTATTGATACGATAGAGTAAATCCTCGCGGAAACGGCCATTGGCAACCATTTGCAACAAGTTGCAGTTGGTGGCGCAAATGAGGCGAACATCAACCGGAACAGGAACATTCTCACCTACTCGGGTAATGGTGCGATTTTGCAAAACAGAAAGCAGTTTAGCCTGCATCGGAAGCGGCAGATTTCCAATTTCGTCGAGGAACAAAGTGCCCTCATTCGCTGTTTCAATTTTGCCTGTACGGTCGGTGTGGGCATCGGTAAAAGCGCCCTTTTTATGGCCAAACAATTCGCTTTCGAACAATGTTTCGGTTATGGATCCCATGTCAACAGTAACCATTACTTTGTCGGCACGCGACGATAATCGGTGTATCTCGCGTGCAATCAGCTCCTTGCCTGTTCCGTTTTCGCCGGTAATCAGCACATTGGCATTAGTTGTTGCCACTTTGGAAACCATCTCTATAACTTGCTTCCATGCACTCGATTTGCCAATTAAATCTTGCGCAGGACGATTTATCTCTGCAATCAGTTGCTTTTCCTTCAATTTCAGCTTCTTCACCTCTTTGCGAGATTGACTTAATTTCCATGCCGATTCGATGGTAGTGAGCATTTTCTCATTTTCCCAAGGTTTCAATACAAAATCGACGGCACCAATGCGCACGGCTTTCACAGCCAATTCCACGTCGCCGTATGCGGTAATCATAACCACGCTCAGACCTTGTTCCTGCTCCAAAACTCTCTGCAGCCAGTAAATACCTTCATTACCGGTATTTATCCCTGCCGAAAAATTCATATCGAGCAATAGCACATCGTAGCTATCACTTTTAATTTCAGTCAAAAGCAGGTTGGGGCTCGACAAAGTTTTTACCTTTCCGCAACGGCCTTTTAGCAAGAGTTCCAACGCACTAAGGATGCTCTTGTTATCATCAACGATTAAAATATTTGCGTTTTTCATATCCAACCAATAATTTGATTACGCCCCGTTGGGGCAATTTTTTCATAGGGCTAACACCCTTTATCTGAACAAAACCTATTCCCAATTTACAATACGCTCACCAACATACACATACATTTTCACGCAAGTTAGTGCTTTGTAAAAGAATTTTACAGTGATTGTCTAATTTGTTTACACCTTAAATATTCATTTTAATGCAAAACACTCATTTTGTGAGAATTAAAATTTTGGCACATACTTGGCTGTGAGTGGGGAAATTGTAAAATTGAAATGAAGCAAATTATATTTATCATAGTGTTTCTTGTCTGTTTTTTGAAAGCAGGCCAGGCGCAGGAAGCTTGGACATTGGAGCAATGCATCGACCATGCCTTGCAGCAAAACATCGACCTTAAAATTCAAAAGAACCTGAACGAAAAAGCGGCTTACAACCGACAGCAAAGCCAATGGGGACTACTCCCCTCAGTAAACGGCTGGGGAAATTCGAACTTCGATTTTCGTCGTTCAACCAATCAAAACAATCAAATTACTTCGGGCACTACCTACAACATGAATTACGGCATTTCAGCCTCGCTAAATTTGTTTTCGGGCTTTACAGCCATGAACTCGATTGCCGCCAGCCGTTTTAATGAATTAGCTGTAAACGAAAGCTCTAAAATGGCCGAAAACACAATCATAACTGCTGTTACAGAGCTCTATTCGCAAGTGCTTTTTCAGAAAAACCTAGTTGATATAGCCCACGAACAATTGGAAATCAGCCAGTACGAAGCCCGCCGAATTGCCGCTACCATTGCTACCGGGCAATTGGAACCGGTTGCCCAACACGAAATTGATGCCAATGTGTCGGGAAAGCAATTGCAACTGAAACGCGCCGAAAACGAACTACAATTACTGAAACTCAAACTGGCCCAGCTCATTGAATTGCCTGAAAGCACAAACTTTAATCTCGAATCGGGATCATTCGAAACAGCGTATCCAGCTACCTATCCATTAGGAACTTCGGAGGTTTATCTAAAAGCAAGTACACACTACCCGTCTATTTTGGAACGCGAGTACCAACTTGATTACTATAAAAAAGCGCTACACCTTGCCAAGGGTAGTATGGCACCAAGCCTCTCGCTAAATGGAAGTTACAGCTCCAATTTCTTTTCAACAGATACATTAGCCAACGGCAAACAAACTCCTGCAAATGAGCAATTCAACAATTACCTAAATCCTTCGGTGGGTTTGTCGTTAAGTGTGCCCATTTTTAACGGACGCTCCAAAAATTTTCAGGTGAAACGGAACCGTATCGACATCGAAAATGCAGCATTTACTCTTGAAAACGAGAAAAAAATCATTCGTCGTGAAATAGAGGAAGCCTTGTTGCGCCTCGAAAACCTCAAACTGGAATACGAATATGCTACCGACCATTTGCGTTTTGTTGAAAAATCGTTCGAAACGTACCGCGAGAAATACCGTTTGGGTTTAATATCAACCACTGACTTCATGAGTGCTCAAAACCAACTGGCTGATGCCAAATCGGATCAAACCCGCGCCAAATACAGTTGGATTGTTCAAAAAGAAACCATTAAATTGTACGAAGGAAGAACAGATTTGAGACAATAGATTTAAGACAATAGACTAAACACATGAAATTCAAAATTTGCAGATGAAAAATATTACAATAATATTTTGGGGATTAATACTATTGACGAAGGTGGTTTCGGCGCAGTTTGAAACCAAATTGAGTGAACAATTATTCATTTCAGAACTTTCGGAAACGGTTTTTGTCGTCACGCACTATTTCCCTTGGGAATCGAATTCACTTATCGTAAAAGCATCTGACGATGATGTTGTTTTAATCGACACACCCTACGAAAACGCAGCTACAGGACTGATGCTCCAATGGATTGACAAAAAGCTAAAACCTCAAAAAATAACAGCCATTAACACAGGTTTTCACATTGATAATCTTGGAGGAAATGCCCTATTGCGCGAAAAAGGAATAGATATTTACGGTTCTAACCTTACCTGCAAACTGATCGATGAAAAAGGGGCTCAAACCCAACAGCAAATTATTTCGTGGCTTTCGCCCGAACAAGAAAAAATAAAGGAAGTTTACGAAAAAATAGTCTTCACTAAACCCAACAAAACTTTCCAAATAGAAGAAGGTATTAACCTAAAAATTGGCAATTTAAGCATAGAAGTATTCTACCCTGGAGAAAGCCACTCGCCCGACAATGTAGTGGTTTACATTAACGAGATTCAAATGCTTTTTGGAGGTTGCATGGTGAAGTCGCTCGAATCGAAAAACTTAGGTTTTACAGGAGATGCCAACCTTGATGCTTGGCCCGTTTCGATGAAAATTGTACAAGAAAAATATGCAAATGCAAAAGTTGTTATTCCCCACCACGGAATGTGGGGCGACATGAGCCTCGTTCAACACACAATAGAGTTATTGTCAAAGAAATAAATATTCAACATTAAAATTGAAAAAGTTATAGCCATGGGAATGGATCGAAAAATAGAAAAGAAAAAAGGAATCAGGCCAAAACACGTGCTTTATGCTGTAGCAACAATTGCAATAATTGCCCTGCTTTTTTATTTGGTAAAAACAGCTGGCACCTCAACATTCAGGGCCGACAAGGAAAAGATAACCATATCGGCCGTTGAAGCCGGAAGTTTCAAAGATTACATTTCCATTATTGGTACGGTTGCACCCATGACCACCATCTATCTCGATGTGGAAGAAGGCGGAAAAGTTGTTGAAAAAGTAATTGAAGAAGGCGAATTGGTCAAAAAGGGCGATGTGATTATCCGCATGGTTAACAACGACTTAAACCTACAAATCCTGAACACCGAATCGTCATTGGCCTACCAAAGCAATGAGCTGCGTAATACGCTAATTGGCATGGAACAACAGAAAATCAGCAACAAACAACAGCTATTGACCATTGATTATGAGCTAATCCGTTTAAAGCGTAACTACGAACAAAACAAAGAGTTATACGATAAAGGGTTTATCTCGAAAGAAAATTACCTTTTATCAAAGGACAACTATGAGCTGGCACAGCGCGACCGCGAACTGCGTTACGAGCGCATGGTGCAGGATTCTATTTTCCGCGAAATCCAGAAAATACAGATGAACAATAGTTTGCACAATATGCAGCAAAACCTCGACATGGTACGCCAACGTTTGGAAGACCTGAACGTGAAAGCCCCTGCCGATGGACAATTGGGAACGCTCGACATTGAAATTGGCCAATCCATCAACCGAGGTCAACGAATTGGACAACTGCAAATTATGGATAGGTTCAAAGTGGTGGCGCAAGTTGACGAGCATTACATCGACCGGGTTCGTCGCGATTTGGCTGCTACATTTGAACGCCAAGACAGACAGTTCGACATTGATGTGATGAAAGTATATCCCGAAGTGCGCGATGGGCGTTTCCAAGTTGACTTGCAATTTACCAACGAAATTCCCGACAACCTACGTACAGGTCAAACTTATCACATTCGGCTAGAGCTGGGGCAACCCATTGAGGCTGTGCTCCTTCCACGCGGAGGGTTTTTCCAAAGCACTGGTGGTCAATGGGTTTTCGTACTCGATGAAAGCGGCAAATCGGCCACCAAACGCAACATTCGCATTGGCCGTCAAAACCCGCTTTATTACGAAGTATTGGAAGGCCTCGTACCTGGCGAAAAGGTAATTACCAGCAGTTATGAGATGTTTGGAAGAAATGAGAGGGTGGAGATGAGATAGGGAAAAAGGAGACCGAAGACCAGAGACCGGAGAGGAGAGATGAAGAGAAGCGAAATTCCGTGAAGCGGAAAAGGTAACTAAATAACGGAAAAGGGAGAACGGGGAAAGAAAAAAAATTTGAACAATATATATTAATTCACTAAAAAACACTGATTATGATTGAAAAAATTGAGAAGTTTGAAGACCTATTGGTATGGCAGGAATCGATGAACTTGGCTATTTCTGTTTATGAACTTTTTTCGTCTTGCCGTGATTTTGGTTTTAGAGACCAGATTCAACGTGCTACAGTTTCTGTGCCAAGCAATATTGCCGAAGGTTTTGATCGACAAACCAACAAAGAATTCATTCAATTCCTCTATATATCAAAAGGTTCTCTTGCCGAGGTAAGAACACAACTTTATTTATCAATAAAGCTCAACTATATTGAAAATAACAAAGGATACCTCTTACTTGAAAGTACACGAAAAATATCATCGATGCTATTTAAGTTAATTGAAACAAGAAAAACAAAGTTTAAATAAACAATAATGGGCATCGGCTCCGGTCTCCGGTTTCCTTGCTCCGTTTTCCATTTTATAAATATGATCAAAACAAAACAATTAACAAAAGTATTCCGCACCGAAGACATTGAGACTTTGGCGCTGAACGAAGTGAACTTCGAAGTAAAAAAAGGCGAGTTTGCAGCCATTATGGGACCGTCGGGTTGTGGTAAATCGACCTTGCTGAACATAATCGGCTTGCTTGACAATCCAAGCAAAGGCAGCTACTTTTTCGATGGCACCGACGTGGCCAAGTACAAAGAAAGTCAGCGTACCAACCTTCGCAAAGGCAACATCGGTTTCGTGTTCCAAAGTTTCAACCTGATTGACGAGCTGAACGTGTTCGAAAAC
>DAOSWJ010000199.1:0-3590 GCA_035380005.1 Prolixibacteraceae bacterium
TCAATGAGGGATGAAATTACGATAACTTTCGATGCTTCGAAAGCTTGGCCCGATGGCACCAATGGACTCAAAAATTCAACTTTAGTTAATTTGAATGCAGGGTATCTAACCGATGAACCCTTTTCAGCAAACATTAAAAATGAAAAATCGCTAGTAATGGCACAGAATAGAAGCGGCTTATGGGAGGTTAAACTAAAACCTTCGGCGTTTTTTAACACATCGGCTGCATTACAATTGGCTTTTCATTTTACCGATGATGAAGGGAACATAGGAATGGGTTTTCGCAACAAACCTGTTTACTTCGATGTGCTTTCCGAAAAGCCTATCGTTACAATTAGCCCTGCAAGTTTTGATGCTACCGACCTAATTACCATAACCTTCGATGCTACCCAAGGCAATCGCGAGTTGATGGGGGTTGACAAGGTTTATATACACAGCAGCGCCGTAACACAAAATACAAATAATCCGCAAACAACAACATGGAGTTATGCCGTTGGTAATTGGGGGCTCGACGATGGTGTTGGGCAAATGACTCAAGTGGCCGATAATATTTGGGAAATTACTTTAGAGCCACGTAGCTATTATCAATTGCCCGAAAACGAACATCCTTATTGGATTGCCGCAGTTTTTCGGAATGCCAATGGAACTGTTAAGGGAACAACAGCGCCGGGAGCGCTCGATAATGGTTTGGTAGCCGAAAATCTCAACTTTTTTATTCAAAATCAGAAAGGTTTGTCGGTAAGCAGTATGGGGTTACAAGGTCCTAATGTTTATCCTAATCCTTCAAGCGGTTTTGTGCAATTTAAAAATTCCGAAGGTGAATTTTTATTTAAGGTATTCAATAGGAGTGGGATGTTGGTATTTAAACAGCGGGTAAAAGGAGGCGAAATAATTGATTTGTCGGATTTTCCAAATGGAATGTACATTTATAATATTGAAGATCGGACAGGTGTTTTTAATGGCAAAATTGTAAAGTGGTAGCTTTTTAGATTGAATATTAAATTCGGTTTTTGTTGCATCATGAACTGAAATCGGTTATTCTTGTTCATTAAAAAGAAATTATTCAAAATGTTAGCAAATGAATACGAGCATAAAAGTTTTTGACAATACCGATCAGTTGGCCGAAGAGGTCGCTTTGTTGTTGAAAAAATTAAATACGAAGCCCGGAAAAAGTCCGATACATGTAGCGCTGTCGGGAGGTTCAACGCCAAAAGCAATTTTTAAATATCTTACCCGGCAATATGGTACTTCGTTGGTTAATAGTCGTTTCCACTTTTGGTGGGGCGACGATAGGTGTGTGCCTCCTTTGCACGACGAAAGTAACTATAAGTGGGCCAATACACTGTGGTTAGCACCTGTAAGCGTTCCTCACGAAAACATTCACCGCATAATGGGCGAAAATGATCCCAATGACGAAGCGGTGCGCTATGCAGACGAAATTGCCAAGCACTTGCCAATTGAAAACAACCTTCCAGTTTTCGATTTTGTGCTTTTAGGTATGGGCGACGACGGGCACACGGCATCCATTTTCCCAAATCAAATGCATTTGCTTACATCCGATAATTTGTGCGAAGTAGCCACTCATCCCGATAGTGGCCAAAAACGAATTACTTTTACCGGTAAGTTAATCAACAACAGTAAACTAATTGCCTTTATTTCTACCGGTGAAGTAAAAGCACAAAAAGTATTCGAGGTTGTTAAAATGAAAAACACAAACTTGCCGGCTACGCATATTCAACCTTTAAATGGTGAGCTTGTGTGGCTGCTCGACAAGGCTGCTGCTAGCAATGCCATTTAATATTTTCAGAAAAATAAATTCCCTGTTTTAAAAATAACGAAACCATAAATTGCATAGCGTAAAATACGCGATAAAGCAATTAGTGTGTACATACGGTATTTGTAATTAATAACGCCCATAATTAACGAAATGGTGGCCCATGGTAGGGGAGTGAAAGCCGCAATAGCAATTAATAAACCTCCAAATTTTTTCACAATGGGCAAATATTGAGCTATGAAATTTTTCTTTTTTAAGCGTCGTCCAAAAACTTTCGATAAGTAAAAACCGCCCCAATAGGCTATGTGGCCTGCAATAACCGAAACAATTGCAAAAAAACTTATATGGAGTGCATAGCTTAAACTACTGCCAATATTTAAGGCCCAAAACATGAACAGTTCAGGTGGAATAATACCAAACAATATTTCCGATGCCACATAAATCAAATAGATCATAAGGTTGTTGCTATAGAACTTTTCGATCCAGTATTCGGGGTTGTGATCGAAATACAATTCTTTAAATAAAAGTGCACCTCCAATAATAATTGCCAGCGACACAAGTGCTTGTAAAGTGTATTTGTAAACAAATTTTTTTCGTTGGCTAAGAAAATTAAAGTGCATAAGCTCCTGTTTTTATGTGTTGGCAATGTTTCAAAAGTATCCAATCGTATTCTTCATTTAACATTTTTAGAGCCCTAAAGTTGTTTATTGATGTTGATTTAATCTCCAATTATCATAAAAACTTGTTCCCTCGGTATATTCTGATTATAATTTGTTTTTTAAGGTCAGATTGCCTGTCCCGCCATGGCGGGTGAATGCCCTTTGCTAATAGTCATCATGTTGATGCTTGCCAAACATGGGCATTTCACCTCAAATTAATGTCAAATTTTAGGTGTAATCATTCTTTAAATTTTTTCAAACACTTAATCGGCCTACTTTTGCGGCCGCTAACCAAAAACAGGACAAATAATAATGTTGTGTAATAGCAGCAATTAAAACAATTTCATGAAACAAATTTTCAATTTATTTGATTTTCGCCGTAAAGTAAATTTTAAAAATGAAATTTTATCGGGTTTAACCGTAGCATTGGCGCTTATTCCCGAAGCCATTGCTTTTGCAATGATAGCCGGTTTGTCGCCTTTAACCGGTTTGTATGCCGCCTTTATGGTTGGTTTGGTAACTTCAATATTTGGTGGACGCCCAGGAATGATTTCAGGTGCAACGGGTGCTATAGCCGTAGTGATTGTCGTTTTGGCCAAATCGCATGGTGTGGAATACATATTTGCAACCGTAATTTTAGCCGGATTAATACAAGCAGCAGCAGGTTTTCTACGTTTGGGTAAGTTTATAAGATTGGTTCCTCATCCTGTAATGTTTGGTTTTGTAAATGGTTTGGCCATCGTAATTTTTCTTTCGCAACTCGATCAATTTAAGCAATTCGACAGCAATGGAATTGCAACTTGGCTTACCGGAGCAAGCTTGTATGTGATGCTTGGTTTGGTTGCTTTAACCATGTTGGTTATTTGGGGTTTGCCTCGTTTAACTAAAGCTGTTCCTTCGTCGTTGGTGGCAATTTTGGCTGTGTCGGGCATAGTTATTGGTTTTGAGATCGATACAAAAACCGTAGGCGATATTGCTTCGGTGCAAGGTGGCTTTCCTCCTTTTCATATTCCTCAAATACCTTTTAACTTCGAAACATTAAGCGTAATTTCTCCTTATGCGCTAATTGTTGCAGGTGTAGGTTTAATCGAAAGTTTATTAACCCTCAATTTAATCGACGAAATAACCGAAACGCGTGGTTGGGGAAACAAAGAATG
>DAOSWJ010000199.1:3690-6435 GCA_035380005.1 Prolixibacteraceae bacterium
TTGGTACTTTCGAATGGGCAAGCCTTCGAACTTTTAAACGGATGCCCAAAATTGATGTAATGGTAATGGTTGTTGTAACTTTGATTACCGTATTGTTACATAACCTGGCATTGGCTGTTTTGGTCGGGGTGGTTATTTCAGCCTTGGTTTTTGCGTGGGAAAATGCCAAGCGAATTCGTGCCCGTAAGCACATCGATGATCAGGGAGTTAAGCATTACGAAATTTTTGGCCCCTTGTTTTTTGCTTCGATTGCTGCTTTTAACGAAAAATTCGATGTGCAAAACGATCCCGATGAAATTTTTGTCGATTTTTCGGAAAGCAGGGTGGTCGATATGTCGGGCATCGAAGCACTCAATAAATTAACCGAACGATATCATAAACTTGGCAAAACTTTGCATTTGAGGCATTTAAGTGTCGATTGCCGACAGCTGCTTCACAATGCGAATGAAATTATTGAAGTAAACATAATCGAAGATCCAACTTATAAGGTGTTGATTAATAAGCAGGTGAAATAAGAGTATTGATTGTCCATTCTTTTATTTTTTTATTTATGCCAATGCGGAAGCGTTTTGTTGGCTATCCGAACCAATGTAAGCATTACCGGAACTTCTACCAGTACGCCTACTACAGTAACCAATGTTGCGCCTGAATTCAATCCAAAAAGTACGATGGCAACAGCAACCGAAAGTTCGAAAAAGTTACTTGCACCAATCATGGCTGCGGGGGCGGCAATTTCGTGGGGCAGTTTCCATTTATAAGCCCAACCGTAAGCTATTCCGAAAATCAAGAATGTTTGAATGATCAACGGGATGGCGATTAGTAGGATATTTGCCGGATTTTTAAGAATTACATCGCCTTGAAACGAGAAAATAATGATTAGGGTAAGCAACAAGCCCGAGATGGTTGTGCTGGTGAATTTCTTCAAAAACACGTTTTCGAAAAAGGCCAATCCTTTACTTTTAATTACCAGTCTGCGTGTAATTGCAGCCGAAACCAAAGGAATTACCACAAAAAGCACCACCGACATTAAAAGTGTGTTCCATGGAATAACAATGCCTGTTATGCCTAATAAAAAACTTACAATGGGCAAAAAGGCAACCAATATGATTAAATCGTTTATGGCAACTTGTACCAGTGTATAAGCAGGGTTTCCTTTGGTAAGATGGCTCCACACGAATACCATTGCCGTACATGGGGCAGCTCCCAACAATACAGCTCCGGCTAGGTATTCTTTGGCCAAATCGGCCGGAATTATTGCTTTGAAAATGACATAGAAAAATAACCAAGCAATTCCAAACATGCTAAATGGCTTTATTAACCAGTTTACAGTAAGGGTTACAGTAAGTCCTTTAGGCATTTTTAGCGCATTCACAATGCTGCCGAAATCAATCTTTAACATCATGGGGAAGATCATGATCCAGATAAGAATGGCAATAGGGATAGAAACATTGGCATATTCCAGCTTCCCTAATGTTTCGGGTACTACGGGCAGCAATTTGCCGATGGCAATGCCCACAATAATGCAAAGCGCTACCCATAAACTTAAATAGCTGTCGAAAAACGTCATTCCTTGTATTTTGCTCATATTACTGTAAATGTTCATTGTAATGCTCAGTAAAAAGTTGTTCTGTTATTTGTACTGCGGTGGCTACGTATTGTGGGCAAAGTTTTGTGAACATCGCCTCCGATTGTATTTGTTCAATATCGTCGGGGTTATTCATATCGAGACCTTTAAGCAGATCTTTGCAAGTAATTGAACCATGAATGGCTTTGAACTTGTTGAAAAATTGTACTGTTTTTTCATAGCTAATTTGTTTCTTGTCGTCAGAATCGTTTAGTCCTTTGCCATATTTTAGTCCAATGGCCATAAGTGCACCAGTAACTGCGCCGCAAGTATGCTGCTGTTTGCCCATGCCACCACCAAAAGCGCAGGCAATTTTAAGACTGCTGTCGGCCGAAAGACCTAAATCGGGAGCAAGAGTTGCAAAAACCGATTGCGAACAGTTGTACTGGTTGGCAAAATATTTTTGAGCAATTTCACTTTTGTTCATGGTAATTGAGGTTTAATTTCTTCTTCATAAAACTTGCGGAATCCGGCTTCGATTTCGTTGCGTACGCGGATAAATTCGCTCCAAATAAACTCGTCGGTGCCAACAGCATGGCTGGGGTCGTCGAAACCAATATGTATGCGGTGCTTCACTTTGCCCAAAAATGCAGGGCAGTTTTCATTAGCTCCGCCACAAACGGTAATCACGTAGTCCCATTCGTCTCCCAAGTATTTTTCAACCGAATCGGAGGTGTGGTGGCTAATGTCGATACCAATTTCGGCCATTGCTTTAACTGCTTTTTGGTTCAGTTTACCCGACGCCTCGGTGCCGGCTGAACACACGGTGAGGTTTTGATCGAAACTTTGTAAAAAGCCGTGTGCCATTTGGCTGCGGCAACTGTTGCCTGTGCAAAGAATGAGTACCTTCATAAATTATATTTTTTAGTGTGATTGCTAGTTTACTAATTAATGGTGCAGTTGATGTTATTACAAGGTTTTATTTCATTCATCAAAATATTAAGCTCGTCGATTAGGATATTGATGTTTTCGGGGTTTAAACAGTAGTTGGTTTTTGCACCACTAACCTGACCTTTAATAAGCCCGGCCGATTTGAGCTCTTTTAAATGTTGGGCTACGGTGGTTCTCCCAAGTGGTAAAATATCAGAAATGTCGCCCGAAATACATGTTTTTGTTTCGGC
>DAOSWJ010000200.1:0-6397 GCA_035380005.1 Prolixibacteraceae bacterium
TATTCCCTCTGATGATGTTGAAAAGAAAAATATCGATCTGAACCTTTTTTCTACAGATATTATCAAAAACGTTGGTGTTGAAAAAACTTATAATGTATCATCGTATGCCGATCAATCGTCGGGCGCAGTTAATATTAATTCGAAAAATGTGGGAAGCGATTTTGCGTTTGAGTTATCAGCAGGTTCTAACACGAATATTATTGCTAACGGAACTTTTGGAAGCTTTAAGGCTACACAAAATAACAACAACCTGAGTTTGGGTTTTTATAATTCCGGAATCTCTACTCTCGATGCAGTTAAAATGCAAAGCTGGAATACATCGAATGTAGCCCTACCGTTGAATTATGGTTTTTCGGTTGTGGCCGGAAACGAGTTCAAGTTATTCAGAAAAAGCGCATCATTTTTTGCCACTTTATCGCACGATAATTCATACGATTATTATACCGGTGTTTATAAAAAGTACCGTTCGAACATTCTCGATAATTCATTTACCGATACCGAAAGCTGGTCGAGTAATTACAATACAACCGGCTTATTGAATTTTACTTTTGCATTTTCGCCAAAAAACATATTGAATTTCAATAGTTTGTTAGTTTTAAAAACGTCCGATAACTTATACGAACAAGGTCGTAATGCCGAGGGCTACGTTTTCGATCAGGATCCACAAGAATATGGTGCTTTTGTTCGCGATCAGAACTTGAAAACCAACTTTGTACTTATTACTCAATTGTTAGGAAAACATGAGCTTGGCACAAAAAACAAACTTAATTGGGCATTGGGCTATAATTTGGTTAACTCCAACGAACCTAACCGAATTCGAAACGAAGTGAACATACTCGATGCCAATACTGTGCAATTTGCCCACGTTGGCGATTTTCAACAACGCAAATCTTCACAATCGATTTCCGATTTTGAGTTAAACGGCAACATTACCAACGATTTGGTGCTGATTAATAACAACGAAATCAACAATTTAGTATTAAGCGCCGGAGCCAATTTCAGATACAAAGAGCGCGATTTTAGTTCGTTGTTTATTGGTGTAAGGGCCAAAGGTGTTCAAACTGCTTCAATCGATATGCTCGACGAAGCTTTGCTCAACCAAAGCCTTTACAATACCCGCCAATTGATTGTTCGCGAACGCAAACCCGACCTTTATACAGCAGCCTTGCTGGCTTATGCCGGTTTTGTGAACCTGAAATTCGAAACAGGTTTATTCAGTGGAAATACCGGTGTGCGTTTCGAACACGATTACTTAAACGTTGATTGGGATGTTGCCAATTATGTGGGCCGAAACGGTCAAACAACTTATAATTATAACAATATTTTACCTGCTTTAAATCTTAAATATCAATTAAGCGAAAAAAGCGCTTTGCGAATTGCAGCAGGTAAAACAGTAACATTGCCCGAGTTCAAAGAGCTAGCTCCTTTCGAATATGTTTCACCTACAGGCAGGGTCACCAAAGGAAACCCCGATTTAAAGAAATCGGTCAATTATAATGTCGATCTTAAATGGGAAATGTATCCCACCATTAAAGAACTCTTTTCGGTTGCTGCCTTTTATAAAATGATTAACGACCCAATAAACTTAGCACAAACAAGAGGCTCATCGGGTAACTTTATTTACGAAAATACCGGTGAGAAAGCCAATGTTTATGGTGTTGAGTTGGAAACACGTTTTGGACTGATCGATGCTAAAAGCAGTCTCGATTTATCAGTAAATGCCACAAAAATGTGGTTCAAGCAAGATTTGCTGCCCGAGTTTGTGTACAACAATAAAACCGAACTCGGACTACAGGGTGCAGCCGGTTTCATAAGCAATGCTTCATTGTCGTTTTCAAACAAAAAAGAAAACGAATTTACAGCAACACTTACCGGTAATTATTCATCGGATAAAATTTTGGCACTTGGTGCACCCGAAGATTTTGATAATAGCGACAATCTTTTTAACAACGAAATAATCGAAAAAGGTTTTGCTACCATCGATTTGGTTATTGGCAAAAAATTCAACGAAAAAGTCAGCTTGAAAATTACTGGAAAAAACTTGTTAAACCCTAAAATTGAACAAACACAAGAAATTGCTCCATTGTCGGGCATAAAATCAACCGAAGTTGTGAGCTCGTACAAAAAAGGTATGAGCCTGAATGTCAGCATAAAAATAAACCTTAATTGAAATTAAAATATAAAGTTTGTATTATTTAAATTATCAACAAAATGAAAAAAACACTTTTTAATGTATTGATCTTTGCCTTTGTGGCAACAATTGCTTTCACCAGCTGTGATGGCGACGATCCGATTGTAAAAGACAAAGTAATTGAAGATTTGGAAAATGGCATTATGGAAGGCAGTTTGACCGAAGACTTTACCCTCGATGCTTCTGTAAGTTATACGCTTACCGGTGCATTTATTGTACCCGATAGTGTTAGTCTTACCATTCCGGCCGGAACAAATATTTTAGCAACCGACGGTGGTACCGATGTTTACATTGCTGTTATGCAAGGTGGAAAAATATTTATCGAAGGAACCTCTGCTAATCCTGTAATAATGTCATCGTCGAATGCTAATCCAGGCGATTGGGGCGGTTTAACCATTTGCGGTAAAGCAACAACAACTGCCGGTGTTAATGCCGAAGCCGAAGTGGGTGGTTTTATTTACGGTGGAACCGATAATGCTGATAATTCGGGAAGTATTGAGTACTTGGTGATTAAAGGTACAGGTGCACAAATCAACTCCGAATCGCAATATAACGGTGTTTCATTTTATGCAGTAGGTTCGGGAACCAAAGTAGCAAACTTGGCTGTAATTAATGGTTCCGACGATGGTGTTGAGTTTTTTGGCGGTTCGGTTTCGGTTGAAAACCTTTTCCTTCAAAACAACGAAGACGATGCTATTGACTGGACCGAAGGTTGGGACGGAACCGTTACCAATGCTTATGTTGAGCACACAATTGAAGGTTTCTCGACTGTTGTTGAAGCCGATAAAGAAAATGCCAACCCCAAAATTATAAACTTAACTGCCGTTTCAACAACTGGCGGAACTGCCCTTCAATTCAAAAAAGAATCGGGTGCTACTATAACCAACCTTTACCTTGAAGGTTACGCAAAAAATATCGATATGAAAGATGGTGGACCGCTTGAAAATGTTATCATCGATGGTGCTGCTGCCGATCCAGCAGCTGCTTATAATACAGGAACAAAAGTTGATATTTCGGGTTGGACATGGAGTTCATCATCGTTATAAATAATTGCTTTTGGTTGCAGAAAAACAAAGGATAGAAAATATCTTTTGCATTGACTCACTCACACTAAGCCATCTCAATTTTTGAGGTGGCTTTTTTTAATGCTTGTTGCAAACTTTGCAGAGTCCCTTGAGGTTTAATTGGTGTTGATCGATTCGAAAACCTTCGAGTCCCTTAATTACAGGCTTTTCGATATGCACGTCGAAAAAAGCACCGCAGTTTTTGCATTTAAAATGTGCATGTGCCGAGGTGTCGGCATCGTAACGGGCTTCATGTTCGTCGATGTTTACAACATTGGCCACACCTTTTTCAACAAATAAATTCAAAGTGTTGTAAACTGTAGTTTTCGATAGGGTAGGCATCGATGGAGCCAATGCAGAATATATATTGTCGGCTGTAGGGTGGTTGTGATTATTGTACAAATAATTGTAAATAAGCAAACGTTGAATTGAAGGCCGTATCCCTTTATCGCTTAGATGTTCTTTATATCTTTCCATTTTCAAAAATGTAATGATTACAAAAATACAAATTTTTATGCATTTATTTCTAACTTGTTATTTTATAGTTTCAATATAGATATATAAGCAGCAGTAAATTAATAAATTATATGCTTTTCGGATATTTTAATCTTTTATTAACATTTGTTTTTTGTAAAGATGAACTTAGTAGTATATATTTGTAATCGTTACAAAAATGAAACAATATTAATAATTGAAACTTCAAAAAAATAATACTTATGAGTTTAGTAGGAAAAAAAGCGCCTGCATTTGTTGCACCGGCAGTATTAAATGGAAATAATATAGTTGAAGAATTTTCGTTGAACCAATTTGTAGGTGAGAAATACGTTGTATTCTTCTTCTACCCAAAAGACTTCACTTTTGTTTGCCCAACCGAAATAATTGCATTTCAGAATAAAATTGATGAGTTCGAAAAGCGTGGTGTTGCTGTTGTTGGCTGCTCAACCGATTCCGAGTTTTCGCATTGGGCTTGGTTGAATACCGATAAAAATCAGGGCGGTATTAAAGGTGTAAAGTTCCCAATTGTGGCTGATTTAACCAAAACAATATCGATGAATTACGATGTGTTGGCCGGCGATTACGATTATAGCGAAACTGGCGAGGCTGTGTTTAATGGAGCCCCAGTTGCTTATCGTGGTTTGTTCCTTATTGATAAAAATGGGGTAGTTCGCCATCAACTTATTAACGATATGCCTTTAGGCCGCAGTGTTGACGAAGCTTTGCGTATGGTCGATGCCTTAAAACACTTCGAAGAATATGGAGAGGTTTGCCCTGCCAACTGGAAAGAAGGTGATGTGGCGATGAAAGCGACTGCCGAAGGTGTTGCTTCGTACTTGTCGAATAAATAAGAACCAAAAATTTTTGCATATTTATCGTAGTTTAGTTATACAAATTTAGCCGGTGATAATTTGCCGGCTTTTTTTGTGCCCTAAATCATTCTTGTTGCCCTGATTTTTTTTGTAATTTAGGCCTTCAACATATTAATAACTTATGCTCGATTTAGACAATATTTCTCTTTCGTCGATTTACGAAAAAAGAAAAAACGACCGCGATATTTTTCAGGAACTTATGCCAACAAAGGTGAAAGAAATTTTGTTGGTTGCTACCAAATACGATGCTTATTCAATTGTTCGCGAAGGGCAGTTCTCTGATAAAATTTTTGGCGAATACTTACAGTTGAATTTGTATTCGGCGCCTCGTTTTACCAGTGTAAATACCAACGAAGAAGCCATTGATGCGCTCAATAAGAAGCATTTCGATATGGTTATTATTATGGCCAGTGTCGATAGGGTTGCCCCATTAAACATTGCTTCCGAAATAAATAAAATTAAGCCCCGTTTGCCCATTTTATTGTTGGTGAATAACAATTACGATTTGTTATATTTTACTAAAACTGCCGAGCCGCTTCATTTTATCGACAGGGTATTTGTATGGAACGGAAATACTTCGATATTCTTGGCCATGATCAAATACATCGAAGATAAAAAGAATGTACAACGCGATGTATTGGTGGGCAA
Organism: Prolixibacteraceae bacterium; assembly: GCA_035380005.1. GTDB lineage: Bacteria > Bacteroidota > Bacteroidia > Bacteroidales > Prolixibacteraceae > Roseimarinus. Next base: position 5,271 of record DAOSWJ010000200.1, read on the forward strand.
TGTTCGAATCATTCTTTTGGTAGAAGATTCGGTTAAATATTATTCGCGTTATTTACCTTTGTTGTACACCAATGTAATGTTGCAAACGCAAAACCTGGTTTCCGACGATTCGACCGATGAGTTGCACATGATTTTGAAGATGCGTGCCCGCCCCAAAATACTGCTGGTGAGCAATTATGAAGAAGCCATACAGTTAATTGACCGTTACCGCGATAACCTGTTATGTGTAATCAGTGATGTAAAATTCGAACACAATGGGGTTGACGATATCGATGCCGGAATTGAATTGCTGAACTATGTAAAAAAAACACTTCAATTTCAAATACCTTTGTTGCTGCAATCGCACGAAGTTGAGAATGAAAAAAGAGCTGTTGAAATAGGTGCCGATTTTATCAATAAAAATTCAGAAAGCCTTTCAAAAGACATTCAAAAGTTTATTTACAAACGTTTGGGTTTTGGAAACTTCGAGTTTTTAATGCACGATGGGCGAAAAGTTGCCGAGGCGCATTCATTGCACGAATTTCAAGAGTTGATAAAAAAAGTACCCATCGAATCGATTTTGTACCATGCATCGCGCAACGAGTTTTCGAAATGGTTAATGGCTCGTGGTGAAATAAACATGGCCGAATTGCTGAAAGTTAAGCAAGCCGATGAATTTGAACAGAAAAAAGATGTTCGAGAGTATATACTTCGAATTTTCGAAAAAGTCAAAATGCAACAACTTAGGGGGCGTATTGTAAATTTCGATCCATCGTTGGTTAAAGGAAACCGTTACATAATAAGGTTAAGCAAAGGTTCGCTGGGAGGCAAGGGCAGGGGGCTTGCATTTATTTCAAATTTCATCGAAAATATCGACTTCAAAAAAATAATCCCCGATATCAACATCCGAATTCCGGCAACTGCAATTATTGGTGCCTGGGAATTCGATTCGTTTATAGAGGCCAACGATTTGTACAACCGCATAATAGTACAACACAATTATAAACAAATTAACGAGCTTTTTTTAAAAGCCAAACTCAGCGAAGCGTTAACCGAAAAGTTGTACTTGTATTTAATTAAAATGAAGAAGCCTTTGGCTGTCCGCTCTTCGGGTTTGTTCGAAGATTCGCTTTTGCAGCCTTTTGCAG
>DAOSWJ010000201.1:0-6351 GCA_035380005.1 Prolixibacteraceae bacterium
CAATAACAACTAGTACTATCCAAAGACCGAATGATTTAATAAGCGGTAAAAGTTCCTTAAAAAGATCTTTAGCCGACACTTTAGGCTTTGCTTGTTTATTAGCTTTTTGATTTGATTTTGCGCTCATCTGCACGTTTTTTCTGTAAAAATAAAAAAATTGGGATTATTGTTAATCTATCCTTTTAATTTTTGCCCCAATATTATTTAATCGTTCTTCAATATTCTCGTATCCCCTGTCAATTTGTTCAATATTATGAATGGTGCTTTTCCCTTTGGCCGACATGGCAGCAATAAGCAAAGCTACCCCTGCGCGAATATCGGGCGATACCATTGTTGTTGCTTTCAGGCGATGCTGGTGGTTAAGTCCAATAACCGTTGCCCTGTGCGGATCGCAAAGAATAATCTGAGCACCCATATCAATCAGTTTATCTACAAAGAACAGCCTGCTTTCGAACATTTTTTGGTGAATAAGCACGCTTCCTTTAGCTTGTGTTGCCACCACCAAAAACACACTTAACAAATCGGGAGTTAATCCCGGCCAAGGAGCATCGGCAATGGTCATTATTGAGCCATCGATAAAGCTTTCTATTTCGTAATTTTCGTGAGGTGGAATATAAATATCGTTGTTGCGGAACTCCATTTTGATGCCCAAGCGCCTGAATTGAGCAGGAATAATCCCCAACTGTTCGATATTCACATTTTTGATTGTAATTTCGGATTTGGTAATTGCAGCCAAGCCAATAAAACTGCCAACTTCAATCATATCGGGTGCAATGGTATGTTCGCAACCGGTTAATGTATCGACACCCTCAATAACAAGCAAATTAGAACCAATACCGTTAATTATTGCGCCCATCGATACCAACATTTTGCAAAGCTGTTGAATGTATGGTTCGCATGCAGCATTGTAAATCGTAGTTTTTCCGGGAGCCATTACAGCAGCCATTATGATATTTGCCGTACCGGTTACCGATGCTTCGTCGAGCAACATGTAGGTTCCCTTTAGATTTTTAGCTGCTATTTCATATATTTTTTCATCGGGTCGATAAATGAAATCGGCGCCCAGGTTTTGGAAGCCTATGAAATGCGTATCGAGCCTGCGCCTACCAATTTTATCGCCTCCGGGTTGTGGAATATAGCCCACACCAAAGCGGGCAAGCATTGGCCCCAAAACCATAACCGATCCGCGCAAACTGGCTGCAAGTTTTCGGTATTTTTCGGTTTTTAACGTATCGGGGCTAACGTTTTGTGCACAAAAGCAAAAACAACCTTTCTTTTCCCTTTTCACTTCAACCCCAAGTGCTTCGAGCAGTTCTATCAAATGAAGTACATCACGAATTTCGGGCACGTTGTCGATGGTAACTTTTTCGGGAGTAAGTAAAACTGCACACAACACTTGTAATGCTTCGTTTTTTGCGCCCTGGGGATACAAATCGCCTTTTAGGCGATAGCCACCTTCAATCTCGAATGTTGCCATTTTTTACAATCGTTTTAAAGTTGGAAATATATGCTATTGGCGTTTTTTTTGATTCTGACGCTTACCTTGCTGTTTTGGGTTTTTCTTTTTAGTATTGAATATTAAATCCTTACTGTCTTTAAGCTGAAAATCTTCCGGCACATCGATACGGCCTTTCGAAAGCTCCTGAAAGTCGGCCATTACCCGCTCATCGTCAACAGTTTCCTTATTCCAGGTCAGGTAGCATTTTTTCATGTGGTCGGCAATCATCTGAACCAAGAGATCTTTATCTGCCCCCTCTTCAAATTCGGCAGTACGTTTAATCATTTTCTGCACAACAATTCCGTAATGCTTGTATTTAATTCTACCCGAATTGTATGGAATTTTATTGGGTTTTGCCCTTAGTACTTCCATATTGGGTAAAGCGTAGGGATAATCAATATCGAGCTTAAAATCAGCCATTATGCAAAGGTGGTCCCATAACTTATGCCTGAAATCTTCCACATCGCGCAAGTAGGGATACAAATTCCCCATCACATCGATAATTGTTTGAGCAGCACGCTGGCGCTCTTCGCGGTCTTCGATGGTCACCACGTAATCGACCATATTTTGAATATTTCTGCCATATTCGGGCAATACCAGTTTTTTTTGATTCGAATTGTAATCCATTAGTCTTTAATGATTCGTTATCGTGTAATTATTATTTCTAGTATAAGTTTTTACCCCAGTTATTCATGGATACTTCGGGCTCAAGAGTTGGACAGGGTTTGTTTTTGTCGAAGCCATACAAATTTAAGTAAACAATTTTAAACTGCAAGTACCTTTAGCGCAAAGCAGTAAAAGAGAAACAAATTATTGAAAAAAATAACTATTCAACAATTTTGAGGCGTGCAAATTTAAGCAATAATTGTTTTCGTCCGGCATTTTGGAACAAAACAGTTGCTTTTCGGCTCGATTCGTCCCCCTCGAGCCCAATAACTTTGCCACGGCCAAAACGCTGATGTTCTACTTCAACTCCAACTTGGATTTGCTCGGGGTTACTTGCAGCAAAAACGCCACCCTTATTCTGAGCCTGTTGCAAATTAGTAAGCCTGCGAGTTAACTGAGGCAGGGGCGGAGTTGGCGTACGCTGTGGCGGCATTTTTCGTCCAAAGGTTTTTTTATCGTCAATAACCAAATCGCTGTTACGTCGGTCAAAACCACCAGGTACAAACGAAGGCATGTTCATACTTGAAGGTAATTGCAGGTATTCACTGTCGATTTCGCCAATAAACCTGCTAGGCTCACAAAAAGTTAACTGTCCCCAACTGTAACGCTGGCGGGCAAACGATATCCAGGCGTTTTTCATGGCACGTGTTAAAGCCACATAAAACAAGCGTCGTTCTTCCTCGAGGTTTTCGGGCGATAAAACACCTGAAAAGCTCGAAGGAAAAAGCTTATCTTCAACACCAACTACAAAAACATTTTTAAACTCGAGACCTTTAGCCGAATGCACTGTCATTAAAGTAACACGGTTTCTATCTTCACCTTTATCGGTATCGAGATCGGTTATGAGTGCTACTTCTTCCAAATAATTTTCGAGCCGGTTGGGCAAGCCTTCTTCCAAGGCATTAATCGAAAAATCTTGTATTGCGTTGAGCAATTCCTGAACGTTTTCAAACTTGCTCAGGTTTTCGTGGGTTTTATCTTTATATATATCTTCGATGAGCCCCGATTGGCGTGCAACCATCAAAGCAACTTCGTATGCTGAGCTTTCAAGCAATTGGGCTTTAAAACTGTTGATCATAGCAACAAAAACGCCCACTTTTGCAATTGTACCTTTATTTATTTCAACATTGTAATTTGCAGGACTTTGCGCTACCTCCCAAATACTCACACTGTTTTGATTGGCTGTTTCTTCGAGCTTTGTGAGCGTTGTTTGCCCAATTCCCCTTACCGGATAGTTTACAATGCGCTTAAAAGCTTCGTTATCGTTACTATTTACAGTAATGCGCAAATATGCCAACAAGTCTTTAATTTCCTTTCGTTCGTAGAACGATAACCCACCATAAATTTTATAGGGTAAATTTTGTTTGCGCAATTGCTCTTCAAAAATACGCGATTGGGCATTTGTTCGGTACAATATGGCATAATCAGAAAACTGATCGTGATTGGTTAAACGGTGTTGGTTTATTTCGTTTATAACCAAAATACCTTCTTCGGTATCGGTTAAAGCCTGAATAACCTGAATTTTGTTGCCCACTTCGTTTTTCGAAAAAACATCTTTGTGCAACTGCCTTTTATTTTGCTTAATAATGCTGTTGGCGGCATTTACAATAGTTTGTGTTGAACGATAGTTTTGTTCAAGTTTAAATGTATTATAGCCCGGATAATCGTTTCTGAAATTCAGAATATTTTCGATACGAGCCCCACGGAACGAATAAATACTTTGCGCATCGTCGCCAACTACACAAATATTATTGTGGGCATCGGCCAATTTTTTTACTATCAGGTACTGCGAAAAGTTGGTATCCTGATACTCATCAACCAAAATAAAGCGAAACTTATCTTGATATTTCTTGAGCACATCGGGGTACTGATGCAGCAAAAGATTGGTATTGAGCAATAAGTCATCGAAATCCATCGCACCGGCCACTTTGCACCTTCTACTGTATTCTTTATAAATATCGACAATTTTGGGCATACGAATGCTACGGTCGTATTCAACAGCACCGGGACTGTTGGCATAAGCCGCAGCAGTTACCAAATTATTTTTTGCAGCCGATATTCGACCCAAAACAGTATTGGGCTTATACTCTTTATCGCTAAGTTGCATCGATTTTAGAATGCTTCGGATAAGACTTTTCGAGTCGGAAGTATCGTAAATTGTAAACGTTGAAGGATAACCCAGCCGCTCAGCTTCGGAGCGCAGTATGCGTGCAAAAATTGAGTGGAAAGTGCCCATCCAAAGGTACTTGGCCGTATTAACACCAACAACGGCAGCAATACGTTCTTTCATTTCGCGGGCGGCTTTGTTGGTAAAAGTAAGTGCCAAAACCGACGATGGATGATTGCCCATGCGTAAAACATGGGTAATGCGCGAGGTTAGCACCCTAGTTTTACCCGAGCCGGCACCGGCAATAACCAAACTGGGGCCGTTAATGTGTTCAACAGCTGCTCGCTGTTCGTTGTTTAAACCTTCGAGATAAGCATATTCCATAAAAATAACAGGTAATTTTTTTCGTTGAGTAAATAGTTCTCAATTTTTTGTCCTCAAAAATAACAGATGTGAAAAGATTTAAAGCCTATTCTACATTAAAATTTTAATTTTGTAGTCGAGTTGCTTGAAAACAAATTGAAAACATAAACAATTTTTCAAGCGCAAATGAGTTATGATTGTTTAGAAAACATACTGAAAACATGCATAAAATAAGCTATTTCTTTTTAACAATTTTAGTTCTGACAGGCAGCCTTGGTATGGCTCAAGAACTAACATCGCCAAATGCCAATTATTCGAACAAAACCGATTTTGGTGATCTTTTTTACATTTTCTGCGCCAACGACGAAAACACAGCAATAGGCTCATTAAGTGCCGAGTCGCCTTTCCCTGAGCGATCTACTTTTTCATGGGAAAAATACGAACGGGCAACAAACAGTTTTGCAGCATACAATGGGAATATAAGCTCCGACACTTTATTCTCAACAGCATCAAACTTAAGCGATGGCTGCTACAGGGTAACCATTGAATCGAACGGAAGCTCGACCCAATTGAAAGCTTGGGTTTTACACAATTGGATTAAAGTTACCAAAGCCGAAATACCCGATTCGAGCTCAAACTGTAATGAATTTATTATATGGGCCGATTATGAATATGCGCCATTAACTGTTTACAACACCGCAAACGGGCAAGCAAGTACTGTTCGCAATGCGTCGAAGGAATTTACTACACGTTGGTACCAAAACGGCGAGTTGGTTCGCTCGTACATCTCGCCACGCATTGAACCACCAATAGCTTCAGACTCGCCTGTTACCTACGATTTAATTGTTGAAGATGAGTTTGGCTGCCAAGGAATTGGAGCTGTCGATTACATTTCGAAGGTTACGCTAGCTGCATTTACTGCCGACCCAATGAATGGCGAAGCTGTGCTTGAAGTTAATTTCACCAACAACTCAATCAACTATGACTCAACCATTTGGTTTTTCTACAAAGAAAGCTTTAATATATCGCAAGAAATAAAAGAAGCCGAAGGCCAACCAATTGATAGTGTTGACTTTATTCTATATGAAGATTCGCCCATGCACCGTTACGAAATGGCAGGCGAATATCTTGTACGGCTGGTTACTGTTAAAGTTAACGAAACGGGCAACTGCTACGATACCTTGTACATGGATCCCGGAACATTCATAAATGTTGACACAACTTTCATAAAAGTCCCCAATGTTTTCACACCTAACGGTGATGGTAAAAACGATGTTTTTGTTATTGAAACAACTTCGATGCGAAAATTAAATATCAAAATTTTCAATCGTTGGGGTGGAATTGTACATTCGTGGGATTACAGCAATATCGAATCGAGCGATTATACCGTTGAACATTCGGTATGGGATGGTAAAATAGGCAGCCGTATGGCATCGCCCGGTGTGTATTATTACATTATTGAATACGAGGGACGAAGTTTGGTGCAAAACGAAGAAGACCGCCGTTATGGACGCCCAGTAAAAGGAATACAAAAAGGCTTTATTCATTTATTCAGGGGAAGAGACTAATTGCTTTTCGGGAAATATTGCTTTCAATTGCTCAAGTTTTTTTTCCGATAAATTAAAGCGTACCTTATTCTTTAGCAGTAAATCCAATTGATTTTCGTTTACCATCGAAAAGAAATTATCGCCTTTAAGCGCAACACAGCTATCAGTAA
>DAOSWJ010000202.1:0-6340 GCA_035380005.1 Prolixibacteraceae bacterium
CGAATTTTGTTAGGGAATATTTCGGAAATAAGCACCCAACAAATAGGTCCCCAGCTCATCATAAACGATGCGGTGTAAATAATAATAAACACCAATGTACTGATACCAATAATTTCGAAATAAGCCAAACCAGCAATGGCAAACATGCCAATGGCCATACCGGCCGAGCCAACCATTAACAAAGGTTTACGCCCCCATTTATCGACAGTAAGAATTGCCACAACCGTGAAAACAACGTTCACCAAGCCCATTATAACTGTTTGCATCATTGAGGCATCTTTGGCTGCGCCCATGCTTTCGAAAATACGCGGAGCATAGTACAAGGCAACGTTTATTCCTACAAATTGCTGAAATACCGATAACAAAATACCGATAATAATTACTGTTTTACCAAACGAGAAAACTTTTGCCGAAGCATGATGTTGCAACGAAACTTTAATTTCGGCCATCACTTCTTTTGCCTTATCAATTCCGCTAATTTTTGTCAACACCTTCAATGCTTCATCGTTTTTACCTTTTAATGAGAGGTAACGTGGTGTTTCAGGAACCATTAATAATAAAATGCCAAACAAAGCTGCAGGTATTGCTTCCGACAAGAACATGCGACGCCAGCCTATGCTGTTGATCCATTCAATGGGCTGACCATTTGCGATACCCCAGTTCACAAAATAAACCACCAACATACCAAAAATGATGGCAAACTGGTTGATAGAAACCAATGTTCCGCGAATTTTTGCCGGAGCAATTTCGCCAATGTACATGGGCGAAACCGCTGAAGCCAAACCAACACCAATACCGCCAATAACACGGTAAAAGTTGAACATGAGCAACAAGCCAATGGTAGGTTCGTCTTTAGTAAAGAACAAGAACTCGGGATAACCCGACCCCAAAGCAGATAAGAAAAACAGGACAGAAGCCAGCAACAATGATTTCCGACGACCCAATTTCGAAGCTAGAATACCAGAGATAACACCACCAATGATGCATCCAATTAATGCACTCGAAGTGGTAATGCCATGAATTAAGGTGCTCAGTCCTTGGCTTTCAATTAAGTAAGCCTGAATCGACTTCTCGGCACCCGAAATCACGGCCGTGTCGTAACCAAACAATAAGCCGCCAAGAGTAGCAACAAAGGTAATGGCTACAACGTATAAACGATTGTGTTTCATAAGTAATATTTTACAGTTAATATGGTTTGTTTATTATTGGACAATCTAAATTAAAAAAAGCCCGACTCAGAAAGGTTCTGAATCGGGCTCATTTATGAAAACATGTTCACAAAAATCCTTGTTTTATATTCTGATTCAGATGGATCAAATATAGCAATTAATTAAATAAATTAATAATTGAAATTTAACTGAATCTAAATATACATGTTTACGATAGCTTCGTATAATTCTTGCTTACCACTAATTTGTTTTGGTTCACCATTAGCTTTTGCGTATTCGTAAACTTGTTCGAAAGTCAATTTTCCTTCTTCGAATTGTTTACCCATACCTTCATCGTATGAAGCATAACGGTCGGCAACCATTTTCTTGTAAGGAGATTCTTCCAAGATAGCAGCTGCAGCTTCTAAAGCGCGGGCCATAATATCCATAGCACCAATGTGTGCAATGAATAAATCATCGTTGTCGGTAGAGTTACGACGTATTTTAGCATCGAAGTTGGTACCGCCACCTTGCATACCACCAGCTTGAAGAACAACCATCATCGCTTGTGTCAATTCGAAAATGTCAACTGGGAACTGGTCAGTATCCCATCCGTTTTGAACGTCGCCACGGTTAGCATCAATTGCACCCAACATACCGGCATCGGCAGCACATTGCAGTTCGTGTTCGAAAGTGTGGCCGGCCAATGTAGCGTGGTTAACTTCGATATTCAATTTGAAATCGTTTTCTAATCCGAATTCTTTCAAGAAACCAATAACAGTTTCTGCATCAACATCGTACTGATGTTTCATTGGCTCCATTGGTTTAGGTTCAATCAAGAACACACCTTTGAATCCTTTTGAGCGGCCATAATCGCGAGCCATTTTCAACATGGTGCCCATGTGTTGTTTTTCGCGTTTCATGTTGGTATTCAGCAAGCTCATGTAACCTTCGCGTCCTCCCCAGAAAACGTAAGCCTTACCACCTAATTCGATAGTAGCATCAATTGAGTTTTTGATTTGAAGCATAGCACGAGCAGCTGCATCAAAATCGGGGTTGGTGCTTGCACCGTTCATGTAACGAGCTGGTGAGAATACGTTAGCAGTACCCCACATGAGGCTGATGCCTGTTTCGGCTTGTTTTTGTTTTGCGTAAGCAACAATCGCTTTCAGGTTGGCTTCGTATTCTTCAATACTGCTACCTTCGTCAATTAAATCGATATCGTGGAAGCAATAGTATTTGATGCCAATTTTTTGCATGAACTCGAAACCTGCATCCATTTTATCTTTAGCAGCTTGCAATGCATCGGCTGCACCTACCCAAGGGTGTTTTTGAGTACCAGGACCAAATGGGTCGCCACCTTCGGCACATAAAGTATGCCACCAAGCCATTGAGAATTTGAACCATTCGGCCATTGTTTTTCCATAAACTACTTTTTCAGGGTTGTAGTAACGGAATGCCAATGGGTTTTTACTTTCTTTTCCTTCAAATTTGATTTGTCCCACTGATGGGAAATAAACTTTTGCACTCATGATGTAATTTATTATTTATGATTTACTAATTATTGTTTTGGTCAATGGTCATTTGTCAGTAGGAAAATATTTTCCTTTTCCTATTGACTAATGACTTTTTTCTAGTGACTATTGACCGATGACTTTTTCCAAATTTTGTTTCCAATTTCCGTAGGCTTCTTCGTATTGTGCTTTTTTCGTTGTGTCGGGTTCAATGCTGGCTAATTTTGTCAGGCTGCCAAAGGCTTCGGTAAACGATTTATAGTAACCGCAGCCAACACCGGCACCACGTGCGGCACCTACCGATCCGTCGGTATTGTACAGCTCGATGGTTGCTCCGCTGATCCCGGCCAAGGTGTCGCGGAAAATCGGGCTTAGGAACATGTTGGCTTTTCCGGCGCGTATAACACTGGCCGAAATACCAATTTCTTTCATAATTTCCATTCCGTAGTTGAATGAGAACACAATACCTTCCTGTGCTGCGCGGAACAAATGTGCTTTGTTATGTGTATTGAAATTAACACCACTTATTTGTGAACCAATATTTTTGTTGCGCAACACCCTTTCGGCACCATTTCCAAACGGAAGTATTGAAACACCTTCAGAGCCAATGGCAATATTTGCGGCCATATCGTCCATTTCTTTGTAGCCCAGCCCGTCGCCGGCCAGTTTGTGCATCCACGAGTTGAGGATGCCGGTGCCGTTAATGCAAAGCAACACGCCCAAACGGTTTTGTTCGGCACTGTGGTTTACGTGGGCAAAAGTGTTTACCCTTGAGTACGGATCGTATTTTACTTCTTCGCTAACACCGTAAACAACGCCCGAAGTACCGGCAGTAGTAGCTATTTCGCCCGGATTGAGCACGTTTAACGATAGGGCATTGTTGGGCTGGTCGCCACCACGGTAGCTCACTTTGGTTCCTTCGGCCAAACCCAGCTCAGCAGCAACAGCAGCACTAACCGTACCTTGTTCCGAGAATGTAGGAACAATTTCGGGAATGAACGAGCTATCGAAACCATAATGCTCCATGATCATTTTCGATACCGAGTTGGTTTTAAAATCCCAGAACATTCCTTCGGAAAGCCCCGATGCAGTTGTTTTTACCTGTCCGGTCAATTTCATGGCCACAAAATCACCGGGCAGCATTATTTTGTCGATTTTTGCATAAACTTCGGGTTCGTTTTCTTTTACCCACTTTAATTTCGATGCGGTAAAATTGCCCGGAGAGTTCAGTAAAGTGCTCAAGCAACGTTCTCCTCCAATGGCGTCGAATGCTTTGTCGCCAATAGCAGCGGCACGGCTGTCGCACCAAATAATTGAGGGTCGCAAAACATTTTGATCTTTGTCGATAACCACCAAACCGTGCATTTGGTACGAAATTCCAATAGCACCAATGCTTTTAGGGTCAGTTTTTGAGCTGTCCATCACCGACTTGATGGCCATTTTCAGATTATCCCACCACATATCGGGGTGTTGTTCGGCCCAACCAGCTTTGTGAGCGGTTATTTCCATTTCGCGCTTTGGGTAAAAATCGCTTGCAATAATTTGGCCGGTTTCGCCATTAACCAACGACGCTTTTACCGATGAGCTGCCTAAGTCTAGTCCTAAAAAATTCATAGTTATCTTTTTAAAATGATTTACGCATAATTAATTCTGTTGGAACAATCTGTCTTATTTCGCCGGGATTTAATACATACTCGGCAGCCAGTTTTCCCATTTCATAAAAGTTGGTCGAAAGGGCTGTAATTCCCTGTTCAACATATTTTTTCATTGGCGTATCGTTGTACGATATAATTCCAACATCGGAACCAATTTTTAGAGTCCTGTCGTGAGCTTGATCGAGAATACGGGTTAAGGTACGGTCGCTCACTAAAAAGTACAGATCACCCTTTTGAATGTCAATTTTTTTAGCATCGTAAACAATTTCGGGCTTTATGTTGTAATCGGCACAAAATTTCAGGTAATTATCGATGGTAATTTTGGGGTGATATGTCCAAGTTTGAGGATAAACCATAACAAATCGCATAAATGCCCGAATCTTATCAGCTACCTTTGCGAAGTTGTTGTACACCGACAAACCAAAATCCTGACAAACAAACGAATGTTCATTTGATGCATGAACGTCCCAGTCGACCACCAAAAGCTTTTCGGATGGTATTTTGCTGATTACCTCCCTCATTCGTTTATGGTCGAAGTTCATTATGATATAGTGACTGTACTTTCCAATGCTATCGTTTACAATGGTTTCGAAAACATTAAAGTTATAATGGTGAAACATCAAATCGACTGAAATGGTTTCGGGCAAATTGGAACGGAAACCATCGTAAAGCACTTCTTTGTAAGCTTTAAAAGTATCGAGTATCAGCAAAACCCGGTTAAGTTGTTTGGTAATGAAATAACCCCTGTTGGGCACCGAAATCACCAAGCCCCTGTTTTTCAGTTCCGAGTATGCTTTGAAAATTGTGTCGCGCGAGAGGGACGCATTCTTCACCAATTCATTCACCGATGGCAACATATCGCCTTCGGCCAAACTGCCCTCACTAATCGAGTTAGCAATTGCATCGACCAGCTGAATATACTTCAGCGAGTTGGAATTCGGATTGATGTTGAATTGAAACGACATACTGTTCTGGTCTGTTCTGTTTGCAAATATATTACACTTTTTTATATTTCAAAGCCTTTTAAAAATAAAAAGTTAAAAAACTGTTGTAGAAGTATTTTATGCATTGTTTATTACCCTTTTCGATTAGGCGAAAAAAAGCCAATTTTGTAAATCGAATAATTGCAAATTTGGCTTTTGTAAAAAACTATTTTTTTACGATATGATACTATTATACGATGGCACCTTTGAAGGTTTTTTGAGCGTAGTTTTTGAATGCTATGCCCATAAAATTGAACCCGAAAACATTTGTTCGGAAGAACAGTTTCAGGAAGTACTTTTTGCACAAAAACAGTTTGTACCATCAAACCCCGAACATTCGACAAGGGTTTGGAAAGGCTGGCAAAAAAAAATTAGTCGAGAAATTGACCAACTACCCTTTTTGGCTTTTTTATCGGGCGAACCCGGCATCGAAATGAAACTGTTGCACTTTGCCAAACTGGCTTTTGCCTCGCCTGTGCCTGTTGAAGGCAACTATGCCGACCCAATTATTCTCGAAATACGAAAAGCCTCACGTAGGGTTACACAAGAAGCCATGCGCATGTTGCAATTTGTTCGTTTTCAGCTTACCAAAGACGGGTTTTACTTTGCGGCCATGCGCCCACGGTACGATGTACTGCCTATGACCCTCAAACATTTTCGCGACCGCTTTGCCGACCAACAATGGGTGCTTTACGACCTGCAACGCGATTATGGTTTTTACTACAACCTCGAAACCATTGACGAGATCACCCTCGACCAAAAAATGTTCAACCTCGAAACCGGTAAAGCCCACAACAATATTTTACAAGAAAACGAAGAAGCCTACCAAAGCCTGTGGAACAACTACTGCCACAATATTACCATAAGGGAAAGGCTTAACCACAAGTGCCAAAAGAACCACATGCCAAAACGCTACTGGAAGTTTTTGCCCGAAAAAGGGATACTTAAATAAAAAAATCTAATACTCCAAACTGCTGATTATATGGAATATTAATATCTATAATTTCAAATCTTGGCTTAATTCTTTTGGATAACATCTT
>DAOSWJ010000203.1:0-6287 GCA_035380005.1 Prolixibacteraceae bacterium
TAAATTGCTCAATATATTGGAATTGGTAAGTGCCAATGCTGAAGGCGAAAAGCTTATAATTACCAACGAATTGGTTACCAAAAGCCTGCAACAAAACCCATCGGCCTACGATAAAAATGGCGAAATGCACTACGACATCATTTCGGCTTTTATAAAAAGCATTCGAGGCAGCGACCCCGATGCAGCCATATATTGGCTGGCCCGAATGGTTGAAGGTGGCGAAGATCCCAAATTTATTGCACGTAGGTTGGTAATTTCGGCAGCCGAGGATATTGGCCTTGCAAATCCGAACGCGCTTTTACTTGCCAATGCAGGCTTCGATGCCATTAGCAAAATTGGCTGGCCCGAAGGTAGAATAGTATTGGCCGAAGTTTGTGTTTATTTAGCCACTTCGCCCAAAAGTAATACAGCATACAACGCCATTGACACTGCCCTGCAAAAAGTTAGGGATACCGGCAATTTACCCGTTCCGCTTCATCTACGTAATGCCCCAACAAAACTGATGAAAGAATTAGGCTACGGCAAAACATACAAATATGCCCATGCTTACCAAGGCAACTTTGTTAATCAACAATACCTTCCCGATGCTTTGATAAATCAAAAATTCTGGGAACCAGGTAAAAATCAACAAGAAAATACAATGCTCGACCGCTTAAAAAAATGGTGGGGCAAACGTTACGAATAAAACAATAACTATGGGTACAATCGGAAATATTTTATGGTTTGTATTTGGTGGTTTTATTATCGCCATTGAATATGTAGTTTCCAGCATTTTAATGATGCTTACAATCGTGGGGATTCCTTTTGGAATACAAACCCTAAAACTGGCCGAATTAGCCATTTGGCCTTTCGGAAGAGAAATAAAGCAAAATGCTTTTGCCTCGGGCTGTTTAGGTATAATTATGAATATTATTTGGATACTGATTGGTGGATTTTGGATCTTTTTGTCGCACCTTGTACTCGGCATTCTTCTGTCAATAACAATTATTGGAATTCCATTCGGAAAACAGCATTTTAAATTAGCATCTTTATCGCTAACTCCATTTGGTCACAATATTGTAAAAAAATAAATACGAATTTTGACAAATCGAACGATGATTATTACCGGCGAACCAGTTATTAATGTTGGAATTGTAAAACATTCAAAAATTGAATTCGAATTAAAAGGAGATTTCAGTTTTCAAAATCAGCAAATTAAACATGGTAATTATATAGCTCAAATAAACAAAAACTTTATAGAATTGCCCTGGGCAAAAAGCTACAGCACAGTTTGCCTTCAAGCCGATTCGCCAAATTCCACATTTGTAATAAAAAATGTTCAAATTGGTATTGGTTTTCACTGGCAGCAAAAACAAGATCAAGAATTTGAAGGTTCTCTCACACTTAAAGTACACAATGACGAAATATGGGCAATTAACAATATTGCACTCGAAAGCTATCTTAAAAGCGTAATATCGAGCGAAATGAGTGCCATGAACAATCCCACGCTTTTACAAGTTCATGCCATCATTTCGCGAAGTTGGTTACTGTCGCAAATATCAAAAGAAAAAAATGAAATTGCCCCCATCGATGCCAATAAAGATATTGTATTTGAAGGCCGTAAAATAAAACAACATATCAAATGGTACGACCGAGAGGATCACAACATTTTCGATGTTTGTGCCGACGATCATTGTCAACGCTATCAGGGAATCAGCAAAATTATTTCTGAAAACGCCCATAACGCAGTATTGGCTACTCGCGGCAAAGTACTAATGTTCGACAATGAGATTTGCGACACCCGCTATTCAAAATGTTGCGGTGGTATTAGCGAGAATTTCGAAAATGTTTGGGAGAACAAACCCAAAAAATATTTAACTGCAATTTCGGACTCAAAAGCCGATCTGAAAAACTTGTTTGCAAATATCGGCGAATTCATTGTTTCGAAACCCGAAGCTTTTTGTAATACAAACAATCCCGATGTGCTGAAGCAAGTATTGGTTGATTTTGACCAAAAAACGAACGATTTTTTTCGTTGGGAAACTGTTTACAATCAAAACGAACTTTCGGCTTTGCTAAAACGTAAATCAGGAATCGATTTTGGAGACATTGTTGATTTGCAAGCCATAGAAAGAGGCATTTCGGGCCGAATTACCAAACTGCTTATAAAAGGAAACAAAAACGAAGTAGTTGTTGGCAAAGAGCTGGAAATAAGAAAGTGGCTTTCGGAAACCCATTTATATAGCTCGGCATTTGTAATTGAAAAGCAGTACAAAAACAACACACTGTTGCCCTCCTCTTTTAAGCTGAAAGGAGCCGGTTGGGGGCACGGAGTAGGTCTTTGCCAAATTGGTGCAGCGGTTATGGCCATTGAAGGTTATTCGGTTGATGAAATTTTGTATCACTATTTCAAACAATCGAACATAAATGTTTTATACCAATAATTAATAAGCTTATTTTTGAAAAAAATTACAACCATGGAAATTGAAAGAAGAAATAAATCGTTGTTATTCCCCCGCATAGGCCGTTTTTCGATGGCCATATTTGCCTTATTGTTAATAATTTCGGGATTCAGGGCCTTCGAATTGTTTACTTTTGTATTTAAGGAAAATGTTAAAAAAGATGCCACAATTTTAATCCCTTCAGGATCGGATTTCAAGCATGTTGAAAAAATATTCACCAATAACGACTTGCTTTACAAGCCAAAAGCGTTTGCTTGGGTTTCGAAAAAGAAAGATTACCGCGAACAGATTAAGCCGGGCAGATACACCATCAAAAAAGGATGGAACACCAACCAAGTTGTAAATTTGTTGCGTTCGGGCGAGCAAACACCTGTAAAAGCAACTTTCAACAACGTACGCTTTTTCGACGAATTAGCGGGCAAAGTGGCAAAATACCTCGAAACTGATTCCCTCAGCTTACTTTCAGCATTTAGCGATACAACTAACTTTGGCAAATACGGGTTCAATGCCCATACTTTTTCGGCCATGTTTATCCCCAATACATACGAATTTTATTGGACCACACAACCATCAGATTTTATCAAAAGGATGAACGCTGAATATCATCGTTTTTGGGACGACGAACGAAAACAAAAAGCCGAAGCCTTAGGATTAAACCCTGTTGAAGCAACAATACTGGCATCGATTGTTCAGGAAGAAACCATTCAGCCCGATGAAAAAGCAAAAGTAGCCGGTCTTTATATCAACAGATTGAAAAGAGGCATGTTGCTTCAAGCCGACCCCACAATCAAATATGCCATTGGCGACTTTTCGGTGCGAAGAATTACAAATGATATGCTCGAAACCGAATCGGCTTACAATACCTATAAATATAGTGGCTTACCTCCGGGCCCAATTAATTTTCCCGAAACATCGAGTATTGAAGCAGTGTTGAATGCCGAAAACCACAATTATTTGTACATGTGCGCGCGCGAAGATTTTTCGGGATACCACAATTTTGCCCGCACATTACAGCAACACAATGTAAATGCGGCAAAATACCGCAATGCACTGAATAAAAACAAAATATGGCGATAACTTTATTGATTTACCGATAAATCGAGCAGTATTTTTGCATTATCGATAGCAGCCTGGTGTGGAACCTCGCCACTTAACATTTTTGCTATTTCAACAACACGTTCGTTGTTATTAAGTTTGGCAATACTTGTTTCTGCACCATTCTGATCCTCAGTTTTATAAACCTTATAATGGCTCATTCCTTTTGATGCAATTTGTGGTAAGTGGGTAATATTGATTACCTGCATATAGTTAGCCATTTGACGCAGAATATTTCCCATTTTGAGTGCAATTTCGCCTGAAATACCGGTATCGATTTCGTCAAAAATAATGGCAGGCAATGCTTTCGATTTAGCCACAACAGTTTTAATAGCCAACATTAAGCGCGAAAGCTCGCCTCCCGAAGCCACTTTATTGATTTCTTCGAGCTGACCGGCTTTGTTGGCTGCGAACATGAAATAAACTTCGTCGGTTCCAGCCGGACCAAACTGCTCCTTAGTAATCAGTTCGATGTTAAACAATGCGTTAGGCATGCCCAGTTGATACAAGTAAGTACTTACCTCGTTAACTATACCATTAATCTTTTCAGCCCTTGAATTGTGCAGCTTTAAAGCAGCATCGGTAAGCAATATGCGTTGTTTCTCAATTGCTTTGGAAAGCTTTTCTAGCTCTAAGTCATACGATGCTACTGCGTCTATTTTATCTGAAAACTCGTTTTTTAGCGCAATAAGTTCACCAACAGTATCAACATGGTGCTTTTGCTCAAGTGAAAACAACAAATTAAGCCGATCGGTCACCAGTTCGAGGCGCCCCGGATCGTAGGCTGTTTTTTCGGCAAGCTGTTCACATTCGTCGGCTATATC
This sequence comes from Prolixibacteraceae bacterium, assembly GCA_035380005.1. Lineage (GTDB taxonomy): Bacteria > Bacteroidota > Bacteroidia > Bacteroidales > Prolixibacteraceae > Roseimarinus. Next base: position 4,361 of record DAOSWJ010000203.1, read on the forward strand.
GCGCAGTTCAATCAGTGTGCTTTCGGCTCTAGAAGCCAGTTCGTTAGCCTGTGGTAAAAATGAGCTCAGTTTTGTTAAAACCGAAAGGCTTTGTTTAATCGAAAGTAAAGCTCCTGTATCTTCATTATCGAGTAAACGGCAAACATTATCGAGGCCGGTTTTTATTTCTTCCGAATGGTTGAGCACCTCCTGTTCCTGCTCCAATTCGCTTTGTTCGCCCTCAATCAAACGAGCTTCATCGAGTTGTTTAAATTGAAATTCGAAATAATCGATATCGGTTTTTGATTGCTCAGCAAGTGTATTGATGTGTTCGAATTGTTTTTGCAAAGTTTGGTATTCGACGTACAAACTATGATAATCATTGAGCAAATTTTTGTGGCCACAATACCAATCGAGTACATTTAATTGAAATTGCCTTTTACCCAAATCGAGGTTGGCATGTTGCGAATGAATATCGATGAGCATTAAACCAAGCTCGCGCAAAATATTTAATTGAACAGGAGTATCGTTAACGAAAGCCCTCGACTTGCCACTGCTGTTAATTTCTCGGCGAAGGATTACAGGTATCTCTAAATCGAGCTCATTATCGTTAAATAAATCTTCAAGTTGAATGTTCTTTTCAACATCGAACCTTCCTTCGACCACACATTTACCTTGTTTATCGTTCATTACCGACGAATCGGCCCTTTGCCCTAAAATAAGTGCTAAAGCACCCATTATGATCGACTTACCAGCACCGGTCTCTCCGGTTACCACACAAAACCCCCTGTCGAAATTTACATCGAGGTGTTTAATAATGGCATAATTTTTTATGGTCAGGTTCTTGAGCATAATTACATTGGAGAATCTTGGCTTTTATTTTTTATTTTTTCGTATTTAGCAGCATTCGAAGGGTCACATTCCGACAAGATTTGAATTACACGGTCTTGTTCATCGGGGTACGATTGTGAAAAAATGTTCACTAATTCGTTCGATTTAGCATCGAAAAACATTTGTGTAATGTAAAGTCTCGAGCGAGCTCTGAATACACGCTGAATGAGCCGTAACGATTCAGCAATTTCGGCCCTGCCCGACTCTACGCTTTCCGACATGGCATCGAGGCCTTTACGATGATAAGTATATATACACTCGCGATAGGGCGCATAAGCTCCATTCATAATGTTATCTACTATCCAATAGCGGTTGTAATCCGACTCAAAAGCTTTCCAACCTTTGTAACTACCGGGGAAACTTTGTGCATCGTTTACAATTTTACGTGCTTTTTCGAAATATTCGGTACCACCATTAAGCGAATAACTATCGTAATCGAAACCCAGAATAATGTATGCATAATAAGCCAAAATACTGGTTAGGTTGTCCTTGTTCGAAGTTTCATTAAACTCAATGGCTTGATATTCTTGGTACGAAATACGGAAGCCTTCGTCACGAATATTCAAAACAGTAGTTTTATATGATGAATTATATGCTGTACGTTTACTTTGAACGGTTATTATACCTTCGTATTCGTCGGACGAAATTTGCTTGTTCAGTTGAATATTAAAGCTGCATTCAATACGTTCGTGGTTCGAATATGCATGGGAAGTCCATTTACGATTGTTCATAAAATCGTAAAGGTCCATTTGCATGGTTCGGAATATATTTTGGTTTGCGCTGGGTATTTTTCCGGCATTAACACTTATGTTGCACCTTAGCTCCTGCGCAATAACACACTGAGCAGCAACAACAAGTATTACTATGATAACTATTTTCTTCATTATTCAATTTTAAAAGGTAAAACTAAAAAATAGCAATTGAAATTACAAGGCCATTAAACCAACAATGTGGTCAACAATATCAACTGCCACCAATTGTTTACTTTTTAACTCAAAATTGAAGGTTTTATTATGTTTGTCGATAATGGTAATTTTATTGGTATCGGATTTAAAAC
>DAOSWJ010000204.1:0-2031 GCA_035380005.1 Prolixibacteraceae bacterium
ACCCGAAATGTTGATCAACCTATTTGTTGGATTTGGATATACGCTTATTTGGTCAACTCCTTTGTTAACTTCGTCGAAACCAAGTTTAACTACAATGCTGTAAGTTTTGGTAACAGTTCCATCAAACGAAGTTACAACAGCCTTATCGCCGCCTTCGATATTGCCCGATGTTTTTTCGTTTCCGTCGGCACCTATGATAACATAAGAAGCATCGTACGATGTGTAAACATTTTCGGCAAATTGGTCAAGCGAGAAAGTTCCGGTTATTGAGATCCTTCCCGATTTTTGGTTAATAGTGAACAATTCGGAGTACAAATTGGCCATGCGATGGTTACGTATGTAGTTTACAAGCTTAATGCTGTAAGTTTTTGTTGTAGTACCATCTTCAGAAGTAACTACAACTTTGTCGTCGATATAAACCGAACCGTCAGCTCTAACCTGACCTGCTTTGTTTTGAAGCTCAACAGTTGCACCCGGAGCAGGAATAAGTAAGCTTAGCAACGACTGAGCACTGGTTCCGTCGGGTATCATAGTAATTTCTGAAGCATCTTGGTCAACTAGGAATACATTTGAAAGTACGTAGGCATCCGACGATGAGCTTTCAAGGTCGAGCTGATAGGTAATTTTAGTTGCCATATCTTGGGCTACAACTTCGAAAAGGATTTTCTCAGTAGCCATAACATCAACATATACAGTGTCGAAGTTCAACATTTTAAATGGTGCATATTCGCCATTTTCAAAAATTGCGTTGAACTGGGCAGCAGTGGCTGGAGCTGTAACATTGTTGTAAACATCAATAAGCTTGGTGTTAGGTGCAATGCCTGCTATTATACCAGTTGCGCCATCGATAGTGATTTCGTAAGTTGTTGAGGTAAGTGTAGCATCGTTATCCAATGCTCCTTCTTTAACTTCAATTGTATAAGCGCTTTTATTTTTTACAGTTTTACCCAATTCAGGTTGAGCTGCTTCTACTTCAAGTACATCGCCATCTTCAAGAATGTCGGCACCTGTCAAAACAGTTTCGCCGCGTTTCATGATAAGAGTTTGTCCTTCGTCGAGTTTTGCAATGTTGTTAAGGAACTCGTCAATGGTAATGCCGGGTTCGGGGCCTTTAATGGTTTCGTTCATTGAGTAGCCTTCGCTAACCAGATAAACACCCGAAACAATAGTTGAATAGTAAATGGTAATTGGGTCGAAATCGTGCGATCCAATGCCATCGCTGTTCATGTAGTGGTTGTCTGGCCATCCGTACCCACGGCTTTCCCAGTATGCTGTTGTTGTATAAATCCATTCCGATGTGCCGGCTTCACGATCACCAAACGAAGCAGAAGGAACAGGATTACCCTTTTGAATTTCGGGTTTTCTTTTCAAGCCAGTTGCTTGTGCGTATGTTTGCCCCTCTATTCCTCCAAAATCAGTACCATCGCAATTTCCAAGAACGTCGATCAGTTCTGCATCACTTGGGTCGTTAAGTGGTTTAAGCCCGTTTAAAACAGAGTCGTTGGTTATTTTATACAGCATCCATGTGTTGTTAAGCCAACCTGCCATAACATTGGCATCTGTACTGTTGTTATTTTCAGTCCAAGTTAATCCCCAGGGATTATACTCATTTTTGAAGTTAACATCTATTTCGCCAAAGTTTTCCCAAAGTCGGTCGCGGGTGCCTGCATCGTTTTCATAATTTGGCCAAGCCCAAGCTATTACAAAAACGTCGCCAGGTTGAACAATTGGGTTTACGCTAATGTCAGGTACCAAAATTGAAGGTTGAACGGTCCAATCGGTTTCATCTTGCCAAATGTATCCTGGAATATATCGGTCATAACGAGCAGCAAAGTTATCAACACCCGAGTTTATAGTAATCGCATTTGCAGGGTCGGTATTGTAATTTCGAACAAGACAATACTTGCTTAAATCTAGTGGTTCGGTACCAGGGTTAACTATTTCTATAAAGTTTTGTTGCCAATTGGCGCGGAAAACAAATTGTGAGATAAATGGTTCTGCAATAAATGTTTTTGCCGAGCTAAGGTCTTT
>DAOSWJ010000204.1:2131-6284 GCA_035380005.1 Prolixibacteraceae bacterium
AAGTATTCTTTTGGCGTTCCTTTGGCCGAAGTTACTTTCAGTATATCACCACGAACGAGGTCGGGGCGCTCAACACCATCAACAAAAATAATTTCCCAAGATGCTTGGGCTGGTTTTTCCAAATATTTAAGAAGTGAGTCAACACGTGTCTGATAGCCAACTTCGTTAATGGAATCCATTCCTGCTGCATTTTCGGTTACTTCAAATTGGGTATACCAGTTACCGGGGCCGCCATAAGTCATTTTAGGAATAACCTTGTTGTCGTCGTCGGTAGGAGGCAAAGCAATGATCTTAAAAGTGAAAATGTCGAGTTGGTTACCTGTTGCATATAAAGTTAGCTCGTCACCAGTACGTACCGAAGTGTAAGCTGAATCTTCTTTGCTTGGTGCCAATGTGTAGCCCCAACCTACACCAGGAGCATAATCGAATTCGTTCATGATTGAGTCCATATTACGAACACCCCACTTAGCGGTCATGGTCAAATTTGCCCAATCTATATCAATCGTATTTGATTTAATAGTTTGTTCGTTTATTCTGAAATCGCCATGTTCTTTAATGGTCCAAAATTCTTTTCGGCCAGGCTCGTAACCACCAATTAAGAATGGAATAGGCAACCATTCTGAGTCTTCGAGGTCAAGTCCGCGTGTTACTTCCCAATCGGTTCTTCCACCACTTCCTGTTTTTACGTTAAACTTACGAACCAAAAGAGCAAGGCTTGTAGCTTGTGCCATACCTGCTACATCGCTCGGTCCTTCGCTTCCTCTTGTTCCATTTTCTGACGTAAAAATACCGTTTACTATATCAACAACAACTGAGTCTTTCATCGTTGTTGTTGGATCAATAAAGTGGTGGCGCAAGTAGAAAGCATAAGTACCGTTCCAAGTTACCAATGCATTAGCACCATCTGAGATGCTGTCGGGTATTTCGGGGTAGTTTTCCGAAGGAGACTCATATACATGTAATTGCATATCGGCTTTTCTCCACATATCATTTTTGGTAAGGGGGGCATAGTCTTGTGGATAAACTTCCGACATTTTAACAATCCAGTCGCGTACTGTACCAATTAAGAATGTTTCTCCGGGTTTAAGCCACTTGTCAGGCAGCATAACATACGATTCGCCAGGATTAAATGTTGTCTCTTCTGTCCATGCTGTCCATGGCGAGATAGAACCTATCTCAAAATTACTCAAATTAATGGAGTCGGTTCCCATATTACATAACTCTGCATAAGAATGGTGATGGTTATCCATCCTCACTTCAGAGAAAATCAGGTTGCGGTAGGGTTGGGCAAACACTGTTGCCGAAGCTACCAATAGCATTAAAAGTAAAAGTTTTAACTTCATAATGATTAAGATTATAGTTAATAATATCTCAGGTATATAATTCTTGCTTAATTCTTTTAAAATTGTGAATTATTTGCCAACGTTGCAATGAAAATGGTGGATCTTTAATAAAACATTTCTGTCATTTATTGATCAAATATTGCATGTTTTTGTGGTTGTGTATTTTTATGCCTTGTTTTGGTAATATTTACACCTCATGTTATTCTTCACTGTTTTGATTATTGAATGAAATATTTGTTGCATTGATATTATTGTTGCAATGTGCATACAAATTGCATTATAAAAAGATTAATCTAGAGGTTGAATTTTTTTTGTGTCATAAATGTAGCAAATATTTTTGTGTTTTTGTTATATTGTGCATGCTATTTTTGATAGATGTTGATTAAATGTGATAATGTATGAGGCGTTTAATGTTTGTTTGGTTTTTTCTGATTGTTTTTGTTTATGTTGTTAAAGCTGAGTATTTTACGTATTTACAGCCTTCTGATGGGCTTATTTCGGGCGAAATCAACCATATAATTGAAGATGCGCAAGGCCGAATTTGGATGGCAACATGGTCGGGTTTGGTGTGTTATAATGGTCATACTTTTAGCAACTATAGGCCGGTTTTGGGCAATAAATTTAGTATGCCCGATAAAAAAGTGAAAAAGCTCCTGCTCGACTCAAATGGAAATTTGTGGATAGCAACTGAAAAAAACCTTGTACGGTTCAATATGGAAAAAAATCGGTTTGAAACTTTTTCGTTTTATCGCGATTCAAATGATCCTATCAATATTTTATTTATCAATCAACTCGATAATTATTTGTTAATACATTCAGTTGAAGGTTTTTATCGAATACCTATTGGGCAGGTTCATTCCGACGATTATAAAATCATGCCAATTGCAGTTCATGGAGAAAACTATCAAAATGTGTATTTTCATCTTACTGCCAGCTTAAACAATATGTTTTATGCTATTTCGAATAATCAAAGCTCTAATTCGTCAAGCATCTATGGGATGTACTTTCATTTTGATGGAAAGGATACTTCATTGCTGGTTGATTATACAAATGGATTGAATGTTGTTGTAAATGATATTTATTGCGATTCGGTAAAATCTAAAATGATATTGTCAACTACAAATGGTGTTTTGATATACGATCATTTGGCAAGAGGGGTTTCTGAACACTTTTTTAATAACCAGAGAATACGTACAGCACTTATGGCATCCGATGGGCGTATTTATGCTTCTGGTTACGATGTTAAGTTGCTTTCATACGATTATATTACTGCTAGTGAAAAGGTGTTTCTCGCAAATCCTAATCTAATTGGAAATCTTTTGAATAGTGTTATTTTATGTTTGTTTAACGACTTTTCAGGTAATCTTTGGATTGGACATCAAGGGCAAGGAATAAGTATAATGAATTTGAACAGGAAAGCTTTTTACACTTTCAGACATGATCCTTTTAATGATAAATCAATCCGTTCGAATGCGGTAATGTGTTTTAATGGTAATCGCGATTACATAATTGTAGGCCTTCGTACCGGTGGATTAAATGTTTCAAGAATTGATCATCAATCAATTTCGGAGTTGAGTTTTGAACGAATTGGAGGTCCTTTACCGGTTAATGGTAAAACGATTAATGCGGTATGGGACATTGCCAAACAAAACGATTCGGTATTCTGGGTCGGGCATTCAGGCGGGCTAAGTAAGCTTAGTTTGAAAAAAGAAAGTTGGCAAATTTCACATATTAGGTCCGATGATATATTTGAAAGCAATGTGCGCAAAATTTTTATTGATCGTAACAACAATCTTTGGTGCGGATCAATGAAACACGGTTTGGTTTTTATCCCAAATCCCGATGGGCATATTAAAGGAAAAGCATACAGTTTTATGTATGATAGAAATGATTCGTCGTCAATTTCAGATAATGTGGTTACCGATATTCTTATTGATTCCAATTCGCGTTTGTGGGTGGCTACTGGTAACGGACTTAATTTAATGGAACAAGATCCATATAATTTTAGTTGGGATGGAAAACAGAAGCCTGTTTTTACTTTTAAAAGGATTGTGGGGGGATGTGATGATGGCTCAAGTTTAAATAATAATGAAATAAATAGTATTAGTGAAAATTACGGAGGGAAAATATGGATAGCCACTCAGGGTGGAGGAATAAATATTTTCGATCCTGAGAGGAATAGATTTATTTACATTAACCAGAATCAAGGCTTGCCCGGTAACGATGTAATGGGTGTTGTTAAAGTTTACAATAATCAATGGTGGATTAGTACCGAGAAAGGATTGAGTCATTTAACAATGCAAGACGATGTTTGTCATTTCTCAAATTATTCATCGACAGATGGCTTACAGAGTGATGTTTTTTTAGTTAACTCGTTTTACAAAGCCGATAATGGCCTGTTGTTTTTTGGCGGAGAAAATGGCTTTACAACTTTTTATCCCGATGAGATTGTTTTGAATAAAATTCCACCAAAAATAGTACTTAGCAATTTAATGTTTGGCGATAAAGTTTGCAATGTTGGTGAAATGGTAGATGGAAAATGCATTTTGGAAAAGTCATTCAATCAAACCGAACAAATTGTTTTGCCTTACAAAAACAATACATTTTCGATTGGTGTTTCGGCTTTACATTATCAATATCCAAAGGGCAACAAAGTTGTTTATACCCTTCATGATTATTACAAACGGTGGCATATACTGCCCTCCGATCAAGCTTACATAAGTTTCACCCAATTGCCAGCTGGTAAATATGTACTCGAAGCCTATGCGCTCAGCGCCGATAATGCACGAAGCGATACAAAGATGTTAACT